>CAYHWZ010000028.1:0-13236 GCA_964359975.1 uncultured Elusimicrobia bacterium
TGGGACCCCAAGGAAACCTGGGCGCTCATCACGTGGTTCACTTACGCGATTTATCTGCACATGCGGCTCGTGGCCAACTGGCGCGGTCGCAAGGCCGTGATTCTGTCCATGATAGGATTTGCCGTGGTGATGTTTACCTACATCGGTGTGAATTATCTGTCGAGTCTGCACGGGTTCCTTTCGGGCGGCGGAGCGTAGGAGAAAAACAGGACGCCATGCCGCTTATTGTCGTCGGAGTTTCGCACAAGACCGCGCCGGTTGAATTGCGGGAAAAGATTGTGCTGTCTCCGCAATCCATTGAAAAAATATTGACGGAAAAGGCAGCGGTCAGTCCGCTGAAAGAGACTGTGATTCTGTCCACGTGCAATAGGACTGAACTGTACGGGATTGCGGAAACGGAAAATGAAGCGCTGTGCAGGACGTTTTTCAAAGAGCAGGTTTCATCTGTTCCGTCGGACGAGTATATTTATTCAAAGTCGGAGAAGGAAATGGTGACGCATCTGTTTTCCGTTGCCGGCGGGCTGGATTCGCTCGTGGTGGGCGAAACGGAAATTCTGAAACAGGTTAAGGACGCGTATCATCTGGCGCATCAGAAAAACGCTACGGGAAAAATATTCAATGTACTTTTTCAGCGCGCGCTTTATGCGGGGAAAATGGTGCGCACGAAGACTGCGATCGGGTACGGGGCTACGTCGGTAGGAAGCGTGGCGGTTTCACTTTCTGAGAAGATTTTCGGGGATTTGTCCAAGAGTTCCGTATTGATTGTGGGCGCTGGAAAAATGGCGGAAGTGTCGGCGCGGTATCTGGCGAGCAAGAAAGTGCGGCAGCTCCACGTGGCCAACCGCACGCTGGAAAATGCGCGCGCGCTGGCGGACAAATTTCAGGGCACGCCGCTCACGCTTGAAGACGGGTTCAAACGGATGGAATTGGCGGACATTATCATCACTTCCATCACCGTGGAAAAACCGATTCTCACACGTAAGCAGGTCGAGGAACTGATGCGCACGCGGCGGAACCGGTCGCTCTTTATCGTGGATATTGCCATGCCGCGAAACGTCGAACCGGAAGTGCACGGGATTGATAATGTGTATCTGTACAATATTGATGATTTGAAAGCTATTGCGGACGAGAATATGAGTAACCGCACCGGCGAGGTGGAAAAAGCCGTGCAGTTGGTGGCAGGGATGAGCAACCAATTTTTTGACTGGTATGTTTCGGTGAAGTCCGGCACGGAAAAAAGTCTGAAGCACGGGTCGCGGTATGAACTCCAGCAAGGTTAGGATCGGCACGCGGGGGTCTGCGCTGGCTCTGGTGCAGTCGCGCGATGTGATGGCACGGCTTAAGAAAAAGTTTCCCAAAGCGCGGTTTGAACTGGTCATTATCAAGACTACGGGCGACAAAATCACGGGTTCACCGCTCTCAAAAATCGGGCAGAAGGGTCTGTTCATAAAAGAAATTGAGGATGCATTGATCCGCAATGAAATTGACTTGGCGGTACATTCGCTGAAAGATTTGCCGACGGAAATGCCGGCGGGTCTGGGACTAGGAGCTCTGCTAAAACGCGAGGAACCGAACGATTGTCTGGTTTCGCTGAACCGGGACGGGTTGGCTGGTCTGGAGAGAGGGGCGCGTGTGGGAACCAGTTCTTTGCGGAGGCGCGCACAGATTTTGAAAATAAGGCCGGACTTGAAAGTGATGGATTTGAGAGGAAACCTGGACACGCGTTTGCGCAAACTGAAAGCGGGTCTGTACGACGCTGTTATTTTGGCCAGGGCCGGGCTGAACCGGTTGAAAAAAACTTTGCCTGCGGAACTGGTCAAAGGGCTTGTGCTGGACAATATTCCGGTTCACAAAATGGTGCCTGCGGTGGGTCAGGGGATTGTGGCGGTAGAAGTGAGGTCTGCGGATGAACAGATTTTTTCCATGGTGAAAAAGCTGGACAATCAGGATTCGCATATCTGCGCTTCAGCGGAGCGGGCGTTCATGGCAAAGATTGAAGGCGGGTGTCAGGTGCCTGCGGGAGCTTTGGCTGTGGTGTCCGGGAGAAAATTGACTTTGTCCGGCATGATTGCTTCCTTGTCCGGGAGTAAAGTGGTGAGAGGGACAGTTTCCGGTCCGACGGTAAATGCAGCGGTTATGGGGCAGAAGCTGGGCGCGAAACTTTTGAGCGCAGGCGGGAGAAAAATTCTCGATGGCATTCGAAATTAAGGGTAAAATAGTATTGGTCACTGGCGCGTCCGGCGGAATCGGGCGTGCGACTGCGCAGGCGTTTGCAAAAGAAGGAGCCAAAGTAGCGCTCGCTGCGCGCAACGAACAGGAACTTCTGCAAACGCAAAAATTGATTGCAGACGCGGGAGGAAAGGCCGGAGTTTTCCCCCTGGATTTGAGCAAAGCATCAGAGATTTCTCAGATGGTAAAGCGGGCGGAACAGGAACTTGGGTCCGTGGATGTTCTGGTCAACAACGCGGCTTACGGCGCCATCGGTCTTGTTGAGGATTGTCCGCTGGAACAGTACCGCAAAAATTTTGAAGTCAATTTTTTCGCAGTCATTGCGCTGATTCAGGCCGTGCTGCCGGGCATGAAACAGAAACGGAGCGGACAGGTCATCAATGTATCGTCGGGTGTGGGGCGAAGGGCCTTGCCTGGTGTATCGTCGTATTCCGCCACAAAATTCGCGCTGAACGGTCTGACGGAAAGTCTGCGCGTGGAAATGAAGCCGTTCGGCATTGACGTTATTTTGATTTCGCCGGGACGGGTGGAAACGCGGTTTCACGAGCGCACGGAACATTTTGGGAAACTGAAATTTCAGATGCCGGTGATTAAAATGAGGACTCCGGACAAGATTGCCGAGATGATACTGGATGCTTCGCGGAACCGAAAACGCGAGGCCGAGGTGTGGGGTCCGGGCAAAATCGGGCATTACCTCAACTTTTTTGCGCCGGCGCTGGTAGACTTTTTGGTTGCGAGACGTTTTCCGACGGAGGTGAAATAAATGGGATATCCTGCTGTCCGGCTGAGACGATTGCGCCGCACTGAAACCATCCGCAAAATGGTGCGCGAGACAACACTTTCTGCGGGTGATATGATTTTGCCGCTTTTTGTGCGGCCGGGAAAAAATGTGCGCAAACCCATTTTGTCCATGCCGGGACAATTCCAGCTTTCGCCGGACGAAGCTGTGCGCATGGCCAAAGATGCGCACCGGCTCGGTATACCGGGCGTTATACTTTTCGGCATTCCATCGAAAAAAGATGAGCGGGGTTCGGATGCGTATAACAAGAGCGGGATTGTTCAGCAGGCGGTACGCATGATCAAGTCCGCTGTACCGGAACTCGTTGTGATTACGGACCTTTGTTTTTGCGAGTACACGAGCCACGGTCACTGCGGGATTATCCGCAAGAACAACCGCAACGAATGGTCGCTGGACAATGACGCCACTCTGGATATTATTGCGCGCGCGGCTGCTTGTCAGGCGGAAGCCGGCGCGGACATCATTGCTCCGTCGGGAATGATGGACGGTATGGTCAAGACTATACGCGCTGCGCTGGACAAGAGCGGGTTTGCGGACCGCATCATACTGGCGTACTCGGCGAAATATTCCTCGGCGTTTTACGGACCGTTCCGTGAAGCAGCGGAATCGCCCCCGCAGTTCGGCGACCGCAAATCGTATCAGATGGACCCGCAGAATTCGGACGAAGCATTGCGCGAAGTGGCTCTGGATTTAGAAGAAGGCGCGGACATTGTGATGGTGAAACCTGCGCTGTCGTATCTGGACATTATCCGGCGGGTGAAGGACAAGTTCAATGTCCCGATTGCGGCGTACAATGTGTCGGGCGAGTACGCCATGGTCAAAGCCGCGGGAAAGAACAAATGGCTCGACGAGAAAAAGGCAACACTTGAAGTATTGCACTCGATCCGGCGCGCTGGCGCGGATCTTATTTTAACTTATCACGCGCTTGAAGCAGCGCGGTGGATTGAAGAGGACTGACTACCATGAAGAAAAAAACTGTATTCAAAAGAATATCTCGTCCGGCATCTGTTGCCGTGGTCGGAGTAGGCGCTGTGGGAAAAGAGATGATACGCATTCTCAAACAGCGGAATTTCCCTCTTAAAGAACTGCGCGTATTGGCGCGGTCAGCGAGAAAAATGGAAGTGGACGGTGTGAACTACGATGTGCGCGAGACTACGGCGGACGCTTTTGACGGAATTCAGATTGCGTTGTTTGCCGGCACTGAAGGTGAAAAGGGCGCGGCAGTCACGTTCGGACCGGAAGCGGTAAAGCGCGGGGCTGTGGTCATTGACAACGGTTCCGACTATCGCATGGACCCCAAAGTGCCGCTCGTTATTCCGGAAATCAACGGCGAGGACGTGGAATGGAACAACGGATACATCGCGAATCCAAACTGCACCACTGCCACTTTACTGATGGCTGTGGCGCCTCTGCACAAAAAATTCGGCGTAAAAAAAATAGTGGTTTCAACTTATCAAGCCGTAAGCGGCGCCGGAGCCAAGGCAATGGCTGAACTGCGCTCTCAGACGGAAACATATCTGCGCGAAGGCGTGGTCTCGGACCCGGGCTCGTTCCCGGACCCGATTGCGTTCAACGTACTCACGCACAACTGGAAACCCAAAGAGGACGGATATTCCGACGAAGAGCTTAAAGTGCTGAAAGAGACACGAAAAATTCTGCACGACAATACCATTCAGGTACTGCCGACCACTGTGCGCGTGCCGGTATTCAACGCGCATTCGGAATCCGTTTATCTGGAATTCCGCAAAAAAGTCACGGTCGCTGAAATCGTCAAAATCCTGAAAAAATCCGATGGCGTGCGCGTGGTGGACGAACAGAACCCGCTCGACGGTAAAACCTGCCCCATGCCTTTGCAGGCCAGCGGGCGCGACGAGTCGCTGGTCGGACGCATCCGCAAAGACCCGTTCAACCCTAAAGCCGCACTGCTCTGGGTGGTGGGCGACAACCTGCGCAAAGGCGCGGCGCTGAACGCGGTGCAGATAGCAGAAACTTTGCTTGAAAAATAAGCGGACCGTAAAACCCCGTGCAAAAAAGATGGGGAAATGGTTCCTGTACCTGCTCAAATGCGCAGACCGGTCGCTATATACCGGCATCACCAACGACCTTGACCGGCGGTTCAAGATGCACACGCTCGGAAGAGCCGCGCGGTACACACGGGGAAGACGTCCGGTTAAAATGGTCTATCACGAAATCTGCCGGTCACATTCCGCAGCGCTGAAACGCGAGTACGCGGTAAAATCATTGACCCGCGCGGAAAAACTTGCGCTGGTACGCCATTCATGAAAATATTCGTGGTCCTGCCTGCTTACAACGAATCGGAAAATATTCCGGCATTGATGGAAGACCTGGTGCGGTTGAAGAACAGCGGCGAAGATTTGCGCGCAGTGATGGTGGACGACGGGTCCGCCGACAATAGCGCGGCATTGGCAGAATCCTACAAAGACCGTCTGGATGTGACAGTTGTGAAACATGAAACAAACCTTGGGCTCGGGCCCACCATGCGCACCGGACTGCGGACAGTGCTGGCATCGGCAAAATCCGGAGACATGGTTGTGACAATGGATGCGGACCAGAGCCATCCGGTCAATCTTATCCCGATGCTGAAAGAAAAACTCTCGCAGGGGTTTGATGTAGTGATTGCGTCGCGTTATGCGCCCGGCGGAGATGAGCTGGGGCTATCCAAACCGCGCAGAGTGGTGAGCAGGATTTGCAGCTGGCTGTTCCGGTTGATACGTCCGATAAAAAATGTGCGGGACTACACCTGCGGGTACCGGATGTACCGGTCTGACACTCTGAAAATGCTGGCTGAAAAGACCGGGAACAATTTCTTTAAGGTGAACGGATTTCCGGCAATGTGCGAACTGCTGCTCACACTTTCAAAGTGCAATGTGAAGGTCGGAGAATCGCCGCTGACTTTACGTTACGATTTGAAAAAAGGCAAAAGCAAGATGAGATTTTTCCGGACCACGTACCAATATCTGCGCGTGCTGATTTGCACCTGAGACAGGTCAATGAATCGTAGTGCCCGGCCCGGAAAAGTTCTGGCCCGCGGTCTGCAGTTTCACATTCAATAAAAAAATCAGTTTTTCCGCGCGCCGGATGACATCGGATTCTTCCAGCAGCATCTGTTTGTCCAGCGACGAGGTCACTGCAGATGAAGCCACCGTATCACAGAGCAGACCCAGCGGCAAAGCCCCATAGGGCACATCCGAAACCGACGGCACTGCGGGATCCTCTTCCACGCCGGACTTTTTTGAACTGGCTGTCACTTTCTGCAACAGATTCAATATTTCCGATTCGAGCGAATCCAGAAAATCCGGCGCAGTCTTAGAAAAAATGTCGTCAATAATTTCAACACGCGCCATACGGAACGGTTTCTCCTGCACCACTTCTTTAATGCGGATCCGTTTCATCCCCCACAAGAGAAGATTGAACCGTCCGTCTTCCAGCCGTTCGTCCATGACCACTTTTCCGAGACCAGCCACTTTATAAATCTCCGGACTGCCTTCGTAGTCCAGTTCCCATCCCGGTCTGAGGTGACCCATTACCATAAGACGCTGAGCGCCGAGCACAGACTCGGCCATTTTCCGGTACCGGTCTTCAAAAATATGCAGAGGCATGGGTTCGCCAGGCAAAAGCACCATCTGCGGCAAAGGGAAAATCGGCACAGCGTCCAACAAACTTCCTTCGTCCAAATCAATCGGCAGCCACATAGTCAGTTACCCGACGTCTGACGCAAACTTCTGACCGCACCTGCAATCAGCGCCAGCGCACCCAAAAATGCCGCGATAAAAGGTCCTGTGGGAAAATCGAGCCGGAATGAAGCGTAAAATCCCAGCAGCGTGACAATAAATGTGACAAGAGGAATAAAGAAAAACAGACTTTTTAGATGACGGACCAGGGTCAACCCAATCACTGCCGGAAGCAGGAGGTAAGCGAATGCAAGCGAAACGCCGCACACGTGAATAGAGACCGTCATGGCCACTGCAAATAGCAGAAAAAAAAGAAAATTCCAACGCGCAATCCTGATTTTTGAAACTTCGGCGGAAAGCGGGTCAAACGACAGCCATATCCATCGGTGAAACCATGCCCAAATTACAGCACCCGTGACCGCAAGAACTGCCAGTGATTCCCAGACTTCCGCGGCGCCGAGCGCCAATACATTGCCGAAAAAAACATTTAGCGTGTGGGATTCGCCCTGGGGTTCTTTGGCCAGAATCAGCACAGCCGCTCCTGCGCAAAGAATGTACAAACAGGCCACCCACGATTCGTGCGGCACGGTCCGGATGCGCGACGCACGTGAAATCACAAGCATCCCGATCCCGACCGCGGCCAACGCAAATCCAAATTCGCCGTAGTGCATGCCCAGCAGAGTGCCGAGGACCGTACCCAGCGCGGCCATTTGCGATACGGCAAGTCCGGAAAACGAGATTCTTCTGACCAGTATGAACAGTCCAATGATGGAAAGCGCCATGCCCGTGAACAAACTGGCGCCGAACGCCAGCTCCATGAACCGGACCGAAAATGGCTTCACTTTCCCCCTCCCAGCGGCATGACCCACTTGAAATCATTGTACTCGTGATGAAGGAAAGCGGCGCCGTAAATTTCCTCCAACTTTTTTGTGCGGACCAATTCGTCCGGCGTAGTGGAAATGACCTGTCCCCTGTCAAACAGAAACAGTTCACGCATATAGTTCAGCGGGATGTGAAGCGAATGAGTTACAAACAGGATGGAAATATTCTGTTCATCACCCAGTTTGCGGATCAACGCGAGGAGGTCCCGTTCTGCAACCACGTCCAGACCGCGGGTGGGTTCATCGAGCAGGAGCACGTCCGGTTTTTGGGAAAGCGCCTGTGCCAGAATAGTCTTTTGCCTTTGACCGCCGGAACATTCGCGCAGAAGGAGATTTTTTATGCCGGACACGCCGACTTTTTCCATGGCCTCTTCTGCAAGATGAATTTCCTCCTGAGTAATCTTACCGAAAATTCGCGCGGATTTTGCCGCCAGAAAAACCGTTTCACTTACTGTCATCGGCAGATACAGATTGATTTCCTCCGCCTGAGGGACATAAGTGAACCTGCGGGACTGGTCCGCAAAGACCGTACCTTTAATCGGAGCAAGCAATCCCAGCACACTCCTCAAAAAAGTGGTCTTGCCGGAACCGTTCGGCCCCACGATTCCAAGACTGCATCCGGCCTGAATACTGCATGAGACATCCTGCAGCACCGGCTTTGCGCCGTATCCCAAATCAGCATTTTCAAACCGGATGATAGTCTTGGTGTCCATTCTATTTCGCGGACTGGAGCGCCTGCGCAACGCCTTTGACATTGTAGTCCAATGCACCGATATAATCTTTTGTGCCGCCGGCGCTTCCGGGAAACAGGGAAGTGGTGACCACCTGCGCGCCGGTTTCGCGGGCAATGGATTGCGGGGTGCGCGACTCGTGCCATGGTTCGGTCAGAATGAGACGGACTTTACCTGCCTTCATAATCGCCATCAATGAAGCAGTATGCGAGGCGCTGGGCGGTATGCCGGGTTTCGGTTCTATCTCTCCGGCCTGAACCAAACCAAACCGTGCGGCAAAGTAGGGATATATCCGGTGATAACTCACGAACTTGTCTCCTTTGTGGGGCTCCATTTCCTTCAGCCAGATTTTCATGTTATCATCGATCCTGGACTGAAACGACTCCATGTTTTTGTGAAAAACCGCAGATCCGGCAGGTGCAAGTTCAGAGAGCTTTTCCGCGATTACCCTGGCCACCAGTTTACCATTTTCCGGGTCAGTGAGGTAGTGAGGGTTACCCTGCGGGTGAACGTCGCCCATGGCACGGCTGGGATTCAGCGGCACTTCCATCGGCACAATGGCTTGGGAAGCATCGAGAAACCCGGCGGCTCCGAACTGGATTTTTTTGTTGCCGGAAGACTGGATAAGGAGCGGAGCCCACCCGATTTCGAGATCCATGCCGGTTTGGACGAACAGGTCCGCGTTCATCAGTTTTACGATCATGGACGGTTTTGCATCCACAAAATGAGGATTTTGAAAGGGCGAGGCAATGCAGTCCACTTTAACGTTCTGCCCGCCGATTTCCTTGATAATGGATGCAAGGTCCGGAGTGGAGGCAACCACTTTCAGCGGAGCGCTGAACACTGTCACTGCTGACAGCGCCATTACCGCTGTCAGCAGGAATTTAATGAATCTCATAAATGACTCATCAGAACGCGTGCGCGCCGTGCGGGCCAAGCACCACTGTCCACTGAAAGAATAAACTGTGCTCGGTATCGTCGCCCGGCACGACTCTGTTCTGATACTGGAGCCGGAACCGGTTAAACTCGCTCAGCGTGAAAGTGACATACGGCGTGACCGCGCGCGTGATGGAAACATCCACCATCCGCGTTGTGCGGTCCTGCAGGGTAATGGTTTCGTCGGCAATTTCCGGACTCTCCGCATAATCGCCGCGCAGACCGGCCTTCCATCTCCGCGACCACTGATATTCGGCATATGAATAAATGCCGCGCCGGTGCATCCGCTGTTCCGGAGTCACGATTTGCGTGACAGGGTCTGTCGCAGGCGCGAGTTTCCGGTCCGAGTACAAGGCCTCTGTTCTCCAGATAAAAGCGCGGTACTGACCTTCCTGCAGAGGTTTCCACCGCAGAGTCAGGTCAATGCCACCCATGCGGGTTTCCCTGGCCAGTTTCGGCTGATGCAGGAGACCGGAAATACCCAGATCCAGATTGGCAGAATCTGAAAGATCTTTGAAAATTCGCAGGCGGGCAATCTGAGCAAAGTTCTGGATGGTGCGTTCAGCGGCCGGTTCATCGCGGTTAACAGTGACAGTCACGGTATTGCCGTTTGTATCAACAACAGTTGTAGTTGCCGGTTCGCGTTCCGGAGCAGCGCCCAGACCGTTCAGAACGGCGTAAGAGAGTTCGGTAAAAACACCCATGGGCGCAAAAATGCGGCTCACTTCCGCGCCGGTATCGTTCAGCCCCTCGTCGCCGAGGAAACCGCTGATTACCAGAGGCGCATCCACCTGCGGCATTTCGTGCGGGTGAATCATGTTCAATTTTCCGAAATTCGGACGGAACTTGCCGCCCCGCGCGCGCAAATTCCACGGGAGAGAGAGGAGCGAAACATACCCTTCCTCCAGTTCCGGATTTTCTGCTTCAGGAAACGAAACAAAAAAATCCGCGCGGGCGTAGGGGTCGACCGACGCCTGCAGACCGATTTCAGTTTCTCGCAGGGACATGCGATTGGATTGAGCGTCTCTCATGGGTCCGGTATTGACCGTCATGTCACCAATCACGCTGATATTGGGATTCAGCGCATTGGCCAGAGTTTTGGTCCTGAGCCATGACGCGTCCAATCCTTCGCCGAATGCCGACACCGGAAAAAACGACGCAATTAAAAATACAGCTTTTAGAAAACGCATAATAAAAACCTCCTAAACTAAATTTGAAAGTAAGAAACCGACTGACGCTGGATATTAAGCTAAAGACTGCTGCGGAGGAGCGCGGGAAGAATAGACCGATACACTGCCGGCAAGCCCGGAGACTTCCCGAACAGATGCCGCGGTTTCGTACGTGCAGAGTTCAAAATTAAAACTGTTTTCCGACAGGAGAACATCTTTTTGGAAGGACCTGCCCTGCGCGCAAACCTGACAAGCCGGATGCGACGCGTGCAAGTCTGCGGTATGACCGGGATGAGAATGAAACAGTTCAATCATCCACCCGCAAACCATCAATCCGGCAACCATCCACCGGACGGAACTCTTAGTTAGGCGCATATTTTTATATTACATTAAAAGAACCGCGCGAGTCAATCCGCTCTAACCGCGCGGCACTGGCATAGGAATACATCAACAAGCAGGATACTTTGCCAACCCGCTTCAAGCAGCAAGAAGTTTATGAATTTTTGGAAGGACTTCTTTTTCTCTCGATACCGGCACAAATACAGCCAAGAATTTAAAACCCAGCGCAGCGGCCATTTTTTCAATGCGGCCCACACTCGCGGAATGAATTCCCCCTGCGCTCAAGTCCCGTGAAATGTTGCTCTTATTCGTGTGCATTACCCTTGCAAGATCGGAGTATGACCACTTTTTACTTTCCAGCGCGTTGAGAATCTGAACTTCCAACTCAAAGGCGCGGTAACCCGCTTCAAACTTTTTGCGGTACTCATGATTTTCCAGCTTTCTTTCGATAAGCCCCTTCACTTTATGCGTGCTTTTCATAATAGGTCCCCTCCCTCAATCTTCTTTGATAATCCATCCCGTAATGGACTGCGATTTTCAGCTTTTCCAAGTCTTGTCTTGCCATCTTGTTAGAATGTTTCTGATAGGCATTTGTCAAAATGATCTTTCTGCCCATGCTCATGAAATTAAAAAAGCGCTGTGCCCCGGGCTTGAAGGCATATATTTTGTGTTCCCTGTCTTCAATTTTATACATCGTTTCCGGCAAATGCGTGCCTATCGGATTATTTGCAATATACTTTACGATATAATCCAGCCGCAGCTGATAGCTTTCTTTTAATTGCCTATAATATTCCAGCGCCGGCAGCGCGCCGTTTTCAGAATAGTACCATTCCGCTGTAAACGTCGTGCCTTCATGATACAGGATGTCTTCCGGTGCAGGGTAAACAGGCATTTTCGTATCCACCCACAATGTTATCAGATATGATAACTATTGTCAAGCGTGTGTATAATTCAAGCACATATCAGGATACGTCATTGGTCAGGCGACTATTCGAAGGTATTTGTTAGTGGCTTCTGTGCAGAAATTGTAACAATATTCAAAACATACCTGCAGTTTTTTGTGCTAGTTCTGGATTATTAAAAACAGCTGGAAGTTACAGTATTTGCAATGAGTCGAAAAATCGAAACTACAGGATAATTCTCTCAACACATCATGCTGAAGTGACCCAATTCAACTCCGTCCTCCTAAGCTTTTATTCATGATAGCTTGTCAATATATTCAAATATTAATATATTCACCAATGTCCCCTTCCACCCTTATTTCATTCCCTTCCACTGCGGGACTTGGTCATTGTTGTAATCCTGGCGAGCCACTTTGCTGACTTGCGGGGCGGCATAGTCAAAGACCTCTTTTATTTTAATTGAACCTTTCATCGCTTGTATTCCCATTCCTTTCAGTAGGAAGTAAGTAAAAAGACCATGACCTTTATCTGCGTAGCTGTAAGTGATCTGGTCTCCGGCTGACGCCGATAAGACAGTGACATTGCTTGGAATTGTTTCAGGAGCTATTACATTCACAAGAGGTTTAGCGCCCCTCGCAAGCACGGACCTGCCTCCGGCTCCGGAGAAACAAGAGTCCAAAACCACGGTCACATTTTTTGCGGGCAGTTTGGCTAATTGGGCATAGAGCTTACTTAGCGGGTAGCCCGTTTGTTTTAGATAGGTGGGATCTCCGTCATAAGGAACGAGATAAGCGTCTCCTGTTTTTGGGTTTGGCGCGCCGTGACCGGAATAATAAATGAACACTTCGTCACCCGTCTCAACTCTATTCTCGAGCCACTGCTCAAAATATTTTTCAAAATCGCTTTTGGTAGCATCTCCATTGGTCAGCGTCACCACATTTTGGGATGGGTAACCTAAAACTTGCGTCAAGTATTTAGCAACCAACTTTGCGTCTTGCGCAGCGAAATCGGCATGAGGTAATTGCTGGCGATACTTTTCAATGCCGATAACGATAGCATGAGCTTTTTCCTTATGAGGAATCTTCACCTCAGGCAAATCGTCTATGTCGGAATAAATGGAGGGAGGAGATCCCGGATTATTTTCTTGGTGTTGCGGTTTGGATTCTGATTGAACAGATTCACCGATGGGTTCTTCTTGACCGGATTCTGAAATATTTTCAGAGTTTGATAAAAGACCGGACATGTCTGCGATTTGTGAGGCGTTTGATCCTATAGCAACAGTGTCATTAGACCTTTGGATCCTGATTCCGGAAGGACCGGTAGGAATTGAATAATGTCTGGTGCTTTTTGGCCTATCATCTATTTTTTCCAGAAACTTCATACCGGCCTTATATTGAACAATCAGGTTAGGAACATACTGTAGTACATCCGGATCTTGAGAAGAATTTATTAATCCGTCCATCGCCATATCAATATCCGCCCCTTTTGCTATTAAAAATTTTGCTACTTCATGGTTGTTAATCGCCGCTCCGGACAAGGCTGTCCATCCCTTATCACC
>CAYHWZ010000029.1:0-13131 GCA_964359975.1 uncultured Elusimicrobia bacterium
TGTCGCCGTGGACGCGCTTGCGGTATAAGATGACACCAATCCGTTTGCATTCTCCCCTCTCACCCTGAACGCGATGGTCCAGCTTGACGGAGTGGCGGAAGATACTGTCAGAGCAGTCGTTGTCACTTCCACCAATGTCACTCCGCTCGACGTAAAGTCGGCTGACGTGGCGAACTGCACGCGGTAAATTGTGCCGCCCACATTCCCGTTTGCGTTCCACCGCGCTGTCACACTGCTCACTCCCACGTCACTCGCTGTAAAATTCGGCGTATTCAAACTTGGAGACGCAGGCAATGTCACGGTCGCCACACTTGCCGCGTACGAGGAAGCAAGATTGTTCACGTTTTCCGCTCTCACGCGGTACGCTATGCTCCAGTTCGACGGCACGCTCGACGATACCGCCAGCGCGGTTGTCGTCACTTCCACCAGCGTCACGTTGCTCGATGTGAAGTCAGCAGACGTGGCAAACTGTATACGATAGTTGGTCCCGCTCACATTACCGTTCGCATTCCACCGCGCTGTCACACTGCTCACTCCCACGTCGCTCACTGCAAAGTTCGGACTGTTAAGACTCGGCGCCGCAGGAAGCGTAACAGTTGCCACGCTTGCCACATATGATGAAGGCGTTGCACCCTCGCTCTTGACCCGGAACGCAACGCTCCAATTCGACGGCACGCTCGACGAAACCGCCAGCGCGGTTGTCGTCACTTCCACCAATGTCACGTTGCTCGATGTAAAATCTGTGGACGTTGCAAACTGTATGCGGTACGTTGTCCCGCCTGCGTTACCGTTCGCATTCCACCGCGCTGTCACACTGCTCACCCCCACGTCGCTCACTTCAAAATTCGGACTATTCAAACTCGGCACCATCGGCAGTGTCAAAGTGGCAACGCTTACTGTGTACGCAGATACCATTCCATTCACATTCTCGCCCCGCACTCTGAATGCCAGGGTCCAACTTGACGGCGTGGCGGAAGACACAGCCAGCGCCGTAGTTGTCACTTCCACCAACGTCACTCCGCTCGACGTAAAGTCTGCTGAGGTGGCGAACTGCACTCGGTAAATCGTGCCGCCCGCGTTACCGTTCGCGTTCCACCGCGCTGTCACACTGCTCACGCCCACGTCGCTCACTGCAAAATTCGGACTGTTCAAACTCGGCACCGTCGGCAACGTCGCAGTTGCAACACTTGCCGCATACGACGATGCAATATTGTTCGTGTTCTCCGCTCTCACACGGTATGCTATGCTCCAGTTCGACGGCACGCTCGATGAGACAGACAGCGCAGTCGTCGTCACTTCCACCAATGTCACATTACTTGATGTGAAGTCAGCAGACGTGGCAAACTGTATACGATAGTTGGTCCCGCTCACATTCCCATTCGCATTCCACCGCGCGGTCACACTACTTACACCAACATCGCTTACGGCAAAATTTGGACTATTCAAACTCGGTACCGCCGGCAGTGTCACAGTTGCCGCGCTCGTTGCATACGATGAAGGCGAGCCGCCCTCGCTCCTCACCCGGAACGCTATGGACCAGTTCGACGGCACGCTCGACGATATTGCCAGCGCGGTTGTCGTCACTTCCACCAGCGTCACTCCGCTTGAAGAGAAATCTGCGGACGTGGCAAACTGCACTCTGTACGTTGTCCCGCCAGCGTTCCCGTTTGCGTTCCACCGCGCTGTCACACTGCTCACTCCCACATCGCTCATGGCAAAGTTAGGACTGTTCAGACTCGGGGCCGAAGGCAATGTCACTGTTGCCGCGCTGGTAATATAGGAAGAAGGAAGTCCGTACGCATTTTCCGAGCGTACGCGGAACGCTATGTTCCAACTGGCTGGCGTAGCCGACGAAACGTTCAGCACCACTGTGGCAAATTCTGTGACGGTAATACCGCTGGAGGTAAAATCCGTAGACGTTGCAAACTGTACACGGTAAAGTGTGCCGCTCCGGTTACCGTTGGCATTCCACCGCGCTGTAACACCGGTGAACGTCACATCCGCAGCGGCAAAGTTGGGGGCGTTCAGTGTGGGCGTAGATGACAAAGCCGCAGTTGTAATACTGGCCGAATATGCGGATGACACACCGTAAGCATTTTCCGCACGCACTCTGAAAGCCGTATACCAGTTCGACGGTACCAGGGTTGAAATAAAAAGCGAGGTCGTGGTCATTTCCGTCAACGTCATGCCGCTCGAAGTGAAATCAGCCGAAGTGGCGAACTGCACACGGTAAATCGTGCCGGACGGATTGCCGTTCGCGTTCCATTGCGCAGTCACACTGCTCACGCCCAGGTCACTGACCGCAAAGTTCGGACTGTTCAGCGACGGAGGGATAGCCAGAGTGTAGGTAGCCGCGGCCGTGTTGAAATCTGTTACGTTCCCTGCCCGCCCGTACGCGCGCACTTTGAAATAGTAGCTCGTATTCGCAATCAGACCCGCACTGCTGGCGCTGATTAAAAATGTTTCGCTCGCAGTGAACACACCAAAATTCGCATCTGTGGAAATCTGCACCTGGTAACTCGTCGGAGGAACCAGCGAATTATTGTTCGGCAGCCAGCTCACGTTCATGGAATTCGTGGAAACTGAGACAAACGAACCGGCACCGGGCGCAACCGCCTGAGTCACGGTGGACGCGACCAACGTAGTCGTGCTGGTCACTACACCGACGGCGCGCGCGTTCACAAACGTGGTCGTATTCGCCGCAAGACCTGTCATCATCAATGAAATGTACCCGCCCGTAATCGCTGCTGACGAACTGGCGCTCGTCTCGAAAGACCCGGTGGTCATCGTCAAAGTAGTCCCGGCAGGATTCCCGTTCGGCGCGAGCGTCACAGAAATCGAAGTGGCAAATACTCTGAACGAAACCGTGCCCGGCGAATTGTTCGCATTAATATTCACAATCGCAGTCATCGTCGCAGACGCAACGTCGTCGTTCACCAACGACGACGGCCACGAATCGTTGGTCCCGGCACCGCTCTGGTCTTTCACTGTCAGCCGGAAAGTGGTGGAGGAAAGATTTGAAGCGGTCTGCGGTATAGAGACTGCCATCACAAAATAGTACGTTGCCTCCGCGCCCAGAGCCACCGGTTGAGATATCGCGGACGCGCTGTCCGTCTGTACCAGATAGGTGTACCAACTCTGACCGGAAACATTTGCCGTGGACAGCGTAAAGTAGTCCGTCGCGTTGCCGGAATTTCTGAATGAAGAGAAAAAGTACATCGTCGTACCAACAGTCAGCGACGGCTGGCTTGAAAGTGTCTGCAGATATCCCACCGCATAACCCGTTGAAACCGTGACCGATGTGGATCCAAACGCCGAGTACGCGCTTGCATTTTCACCGAATGTCACAATCGCGTCGCCGGGCTGGTCCGCACTCTGCGACGTCGGAGCATCGCCGCCGTTAAGCAAAGTTGACCCTGCCGGACGGCCCGTCGAAGGAGCCACCTGGAACCGCACAGTCTTGTTGGACGCGCCGGCAGCCAGCGTGCCGTAATTCACCGTTATCAAACCAGTATCGTACAGACCCGCATCCGAATCCGCCGTATCCGTCTTTGTCACTCCGTCCACCTGGATAGATTCATTGACGTAAGCGCTGTTTTCCGGAATCCTGTTTCTGACCACAAAATTCTGCGCGCCTGCCGAACCGGTATTGCTGAATGTCAAAACGTAAGTGACCGCATCGCCAGGACGCGGATTGTTGGGAGTCCGCGAAACGGAAAGAGAGACCGTAGTGACAGCCACATTCTGCAAAGTGGCGCCGTTGGAAAGCGCTGACCATGTGGGCGATTTTTCCGTGGTCTGTTCGTCGCCGGCCCACACACGGAAATAATATGTAACGCTGGTCGTCAAGCCGGTCACCACCTGACTCTGCGATGAGAACGGAGCCGCGTTCGTGGTGGTCACCTGCATTTTATAAACCGCCTGCGTCCAGCTTGTGCCTGCGGTGGTAGAATAATCAATGCGATAAAATCCGGTAAGCGCTGAAGCCGTACCATCGTCGCCCGGATTGGTCCAGGTCAACTTCGCCTCGCCGTGATTGTCGCCGGCCAATGCGGAAAGATTCGTAATACCCGACGGAGCCACAAGATCGAATTGCGCAAACGTAGTGGCACCGTTTGAAATGTTCGACAGGTTTCCAATTTCGTCGCGCGTGCGCAGAGCAAAATAGTAAGTCTTGCCCGCATCCAAACCTGTGACGATAAGAGTGTGAGTAGTACCCGAAACCATGGGCACCGGCACGGATGAAACCGCAGATGCAGAATTAAAGTTGGACGCAGTCAATGCCGGAGACAATGCCAGCGTAGTGCTCCAACGCAAATCGTAAGATGAAGCAGTCCCCGTAGTGCCGTCATCGCCCGGAGAAAGCCATGTCAGCGATACATCCCCGCCCACACTTCCCGGCGACGCGGACAATGAAGTGACCGCTGACGGAGCCGTCAAGTCCACCTGGCTCCAGTTTGTTGCTCCGTTCGAAATCGCAGACCAGTTGTTGGATTCGTCTTTAGTCCAAACTCTGAAATAGTAAGTGCCGCCGCCAGTCAATCCCAGTTGAGCGTACACATGCGCGGAACCCGACGTCACGCCCGACGTGGACAATGAAACCTGCGCTGAAGTAGTGCTCCAACTGACCGACGCGTTGGTGGAATACTGTATGCGGAACTCGCTGCCTGAAGCCAACGTACCGGAATTGGAATCATTTCCCGGCGCACTCCATGACAGACTCACCGCTCCCTCCACCGCCCCCTGCGCAGCCGACAATCCCGTTACTGCCGACGGCGGCGTCATGTCGCCCACACCTTGCAGAGTGTACGTAAAATATTGAGACACGACCGCAGGGTTCCCGTTACCCCAATCCGAACATCCCGCAGAATCATACGGCACAGAATCCGAAATCCCCGGTTTGTTGTCGTCCGGCCGGAACAGCACCGCAATCCGCAGCTGAACTCCCGTGGTCGAACTCATCACTGACAGCGGCACTTTGAATTCCGCCCAGTCATTCGTGATGGATGATGAATAATCCGAACCCGACACCATGGTCGTTGTACTCTTCCACGAATTACCGTCGGAAACGTACCGCGTCATTGCATTGAACGAATTCGCGCTGGAATTTTTGTTGTGCGAGCCCGCCACCGCAATATCCGGCTTTTTGTTCCAGCTAACGCTCGTAGTGTACTTCCACGGATCCTGCGACGTACCGCCGGTTGTGCCTGTATCTATAAGGAAGACATAGTGCGCCAGCAAGTCATTGTTTACTGAAGAGCCCCACGGATCGCCGTTAAATTGGAAACCGATATAAAGATTGTTCGCGTCATTCGTCACATAAACATCGCGCGCGCGGGCGTCGGGATTTTTGAAACTGGCGGACTGGACATTCGGCTGACTGCCCCACGTGCTGTCCTTTGTGCCGTCCATTGCTGCGGTGAAAGCCGGCGCAGGGGAAGGAGGCGGCTTTGCAAAAGTCGTCACACCCGACGAAAGTGAACTGAAATTCGACACATCGTCCGCGGTCCACAGACGGATATAATAAGTGTCCCCACCGGAAAGACCGCTGATCAGGTAACCGTGCGAACTGTTCACATTGCCTGAAGTGGAGCGCTCCACATTGTAACTTGCCGACTGGAATACCGCAGCGGCGTTTGTAGTGTACGTAATGCGGAACTTGCCTCCGGAAATATTCCCGCTCCACCCGTCATCGCCGGGCATGGTCCATGTCAGTGAAATTTCCCCGGTGTTCGTCCCTTGCGTCGCGGAAATGCCGGTCACAGCCGCAGGCGGAGTTTCGTCCCCGCCGGGCATTTTATAAGTTGCGTATTGAGTGAAATTCGAACCGAGATTACCGTAATCGTTTGCCGCGCCCGACGCACCGTCGAAAGGTGTGCTGTCCGATGCGCCCACTTTATTTTCCGCCGGACGGAAGATGAACAGCACTTTAACATCCTGGCCGCCACTGACTCCCAAAGCCGTGCGCGCTATTCTAAATTCCGCCCAGTCATTATTTTTGTTCGCTGAAAAATCCGAGCCCGATGTCATCGCTGAACCTGCGTCCCATGCACTGCCGCTTGCCTTGTACCGCGTCATTTCACCGAAATTCGTCGACGCTGTGCCGTTGATCCATCCCGCTACCGCAAGGTCCGGTTTGTCTGTCCAGTTCACTGCAGTGGTGTTCACCCACGGATCCGTTGTCACGCCGGAAGTTGTGCCGGTATCAAATAGAAAAACAAAATGCGCCTTCTTCGCTCCCTCAGCATCGTCCCACGGATCCCCGTTGAACTGGAACCCGACATACAGATAGTTGTCATCACTCATGGCATATAAATCTTTGGCGCGGTCGTTCGGCAGTTTGAAACCGGCGGACGTTGCCAGAGGAGAGGTTCCCCATCCCGCGTCCTTGATTCCGTCCATTGTCACGCTCACTGACCCCGGCGTCGCATAAGCCGTAGCCCCGTTCGAAATGTCCGACCAGTTCGGTTTTTCGTCCGCAGTCCACATGCGAAAATAATACGTTGCGCCCGACGTTAGACCGCCTACCACATATCCTTCGCTTGAGCCCGCGGATGTGTTCGTGTTCAGCTGAACTTGATAAGTCTCCACACTCCACGCATAGCCCGGGTCTGTCGTATATCCTATGCGGTACTTGCCGCCGTTGATGGAACCGGACCCGCCGTCATCTCCGGACGCAGTCCAGGTCAGTTTCACTTCACCCGCAGTCGAACCTTGCGTTGCGGCCAGATCCGCCACAGCGTTCGGCGAAGCGGCGTCATTTTCAGCCGCAGACACAGCGCTCGCCTGCTGACTCACAGTGCCGCCGCCAAACGCTGCGGACACAATGAAATAATCAATGTACACAACACCGTCCTGTGTCAGTTCCACCGACAACGAATCGCTCGCATTGAACGACTGGGAGTTGGTTGAGTTTGTCGAATACGCTCCGCTCCACGACGAATAATTGTAGAAATTTGTCCCGTTCTTCTTAAAGGAACCGTTCACTCCGTTGCTTCCTGTTCCCCACACACTCACAGTTTTGTTGGACACCGTGTTGGCTGCCGTGACAGAAACCTTTGCGCCGGAGTTGGTCAGTTTCACCACCTGACCCGTGCCGCCGGATTCAATCACAGCGTTGCCGGTGAGAGTGCCGTCTTCCGCCTGTTTAGTATCCGCTGAACCTGCTGTCGCGCTTGACGCCTTCGTGTCCAGATTGGAACCATTGCCCGCCGCGTCCGCAGTCTTGATCCCGAAATAATAAGTGACGCCCGCAGTCAGAACCGCTGTGCGGCTTTCCGAAGCGCCGCGCGCGCCCACCGGCCAGGACTGACTGTACAGCGACGCATTGTTCCACCAGGTAGTGGTACTGCTGTTCGCGCCGCCGGAAACAGAATACGTCGCGTACTTCAGCTGATACGAAGCTCCATTCACATTGTCGCCCGAATTTCCGTCGTTGCCGGGCGCAATCCAGGTCAGCGCTATCTCGCCCGTGTTCACACCCGTCTGCGCCGCAAGATTGGTGATATCCGACGGAGCCGTCACATCCGCGCTGGAATTCTGTGTCCAGGCCGTGGCGCCGTTGGACAGAAGCGATACATTCCCGCCCGCGTCCTGCGACTTCATCGCAAAATAATATGTCACGCCCGCCTGCAGTCCCGTCACAATCATCGTCTGATATGTGGCATAAACCTGCGAAGACGGCACCGGCGACGTGCTGTTCAGATTCTGCGCAGCAGTGTACAAAACGTCCGAACCAGCCGGCGAAATATCCGGCGATGACGCAAACTTGATCGTGAAAGAAGTCGCAGTGCCCGTAGTCCCGTCGTCGCCCGGCGACACCCAGCTCAGCCGAATCTGTCCTGCATTCACACCCGTTGCCGCGGAAAGCGCTGTCACTGCCGACGGAGCCGTGGTGTCCACACCGCTGTAGTTCGTAGCCCCGTTCGACACCGTGCTCCAGTTCGTCAAATCATCCGCCGACCACACGCGGAAATAATACGTTGCGCCCGGCACAAGACTCCCCACAGTCCTGCTTACCTGCGCGCCCGGATTCGTGTTCGCTGTCATCTCAATTTTGTAAGTCGAAGGTCCGCTGAATGTGTACGATACACTCGAACTGTAATCAATGCGGAACTTCCCGTTCGTCAGCGCGCCCACAGAAGCATCGTCGCCCGGCGACGTCCACGCGAGCGCAATCTCGCCCTTAGCTCCGCCCACCAAAGCAGTCAAATCTGTCACAGCCGTCGGAGCCGTATTGTCCACCAGACTCGACGACGACACATGCGCGGAATTTTTCGGCGTGATGGACGTGCCCAAATCAGGGATATCATAGAAGTAACTGAAGTTCGTCAGTGTGTCCGTTCCCGGCGCAGGATTTTCCGGCGGATAAGAATTGTAAATATTTTTCTGAGTGTCCCACTTGTGCAGAATGAGCACACGCAGAGAAGTCGGATTGTTGATATACGACCGGAGCACCGCCACTTCATTGACCGTTGCGCCCAGACTCACCGCCGCAATCCCGCCTCCGTCGCCCGGATCGCTCCACGTTGTTCCCGTCCATTTCCTCACGCCTTTATATCCCGAACCTTCAATAGCAATCGTATAGTCGGCCTTGAACGGCATCACATGCGCCTGCGCGCCGTCCCAACTCGCCACAGCGGATCCAGTGCCGTACGAGTTTGTGAAATCCGTGTGCGTGTCAATCACCACAAACAAGTCATTCGTGGTCGTGTCCGCGTCCGGCCCCGCGTACGCAATATAGATAGCCGTCGACGACCAGGTAAAATAGAACGAATTGTTTTTCCGCAAGTCCATCAGTTCCGTGTTGTCCACCCAGTCCGCCAGACTTCCGTCCACATTGATATTGTGATACGTCACTTGACCGGAAGGCGTATACGCCGTAGCCGCGTTGGAAAGATTCGAGAGATTGCCCACCTCGTCCTGAGTCTTCAGCCAGAAATAATAAGTGACGCCCGCGGTCAACCCCGTCACAGTCCGCGCGCGCAAAATGCCCGGCGTAACTCCGCTGGTGGCAATCGTGATAGAGTTCGACGCGCTCCATTCATCCGAAGAAGTCTGCGAATACTTTATGAAAATCTGACTGCCCGCGACCAGAGTGCCGATAGTACCGTTGTCTCCGGGTGAAGTCCACACCAGACGCACCTGCGTGCCGGACAGAGCCGTTGCCGCAAAATCAGAAACAGCCGACGGAGACGACACATCCGGAGCTGTGTACGCCGTAGCCGAATTGGATACACTGCTCCACAAAGGCACCGAGTCCCGCGCGCGCATTGCAAAATAATAGGAAGTGTTCCCCGCCAGTCCTGTCAGCGTCACAGACTGCGCAGAGCCGTAAGTTTGCGGTATGGGCAGCGTTGCAAAAATAGTGACCGATGAACCTGCACTGAAACTGGACACACTCAGCGCCGGAGCAGTCAGCGCGTTCGTCGAGTAGCGTATATCGTACACCGCGCACGCGCCCAGAGTCCCGTTGTCGCCCGGAGCTATCCACGACAGCGTTATCTCCGTGCCCGTCTGCGAAGCCGAGGCGGAAAGCGAGGTGATGTCCGACGGATAATTGCGCATGGCGAACAGTCCCGAAAACGCCAGTCCCGTCAATCCGCCCGGGTCGCGAGCAATTGAGCGCATCCAGTATGAAGTGGAATTGGTCAGCAGCGTCGTGTCCCAGGTGAACGTGCCGATATTCAAAATCGAGTTCGCCGCGTCCGTCCAGTCCGTTCCCGTCGTAGCATATTGAAGCGTGATAAATAGATTGTCGCCGTCCGGGTCTGTCGCAGTCCAGCGTACATTCTGCGAACCCGTCCACCCTTCCCCGCCTGCCGGCGAAAGCAGACTGATTGACGGCGCGGAATTCGTATTATTCACACGCACAGTCACGTCCGGCGAAGTTCCCACATTCCCCAACGCATCCACACCCTGTGCCACCAGCACATAGTTCGTATCTTCAGACAGGAGCGCCGCGTCCCACACCGCCACATAAGGACTGACCGTGTCGGACGAAAACAGAATCAGCGTGCTCGAAGTCGAGGCGCGGTAATAGAAATTAACAGTGGACACACCCACATCGTCCGTTGCGCTCACCGCTATGATCACCGACGAACCGCTCACCGAACTGTTGTTCTGCGGCGATGTGATGCTCACCGTCGGCGACGACTGCGCCACCGTAGTCGCAATCGTTACCTGCATGTGCCAGTCACCGCCGCCGTTGTTGTCCCACGAACCGTCATTGTAATTGAACACAAAGTCCACTACTGACACCGGCACTGTGCTCCGGCTGAACGGACCGATCTGCACAAAATATTTTCCCGCCTCTGTAGAAATCAGCACTGTCTGTACCGCCTGCGTGTTGTACGGAGCAGTGACCGTCGATGTGGGCCAGTAGACCGCGTTCGGCGGCGTCCACGTGTTCACACCCCAATGAAATTTCCCAGGTTTGTTGCTCTGCGAAGCGCGAATAGTGATGACATCATTCGAAGTAGGGTTCGACGGACTCCACAGCGTCGTCGGAACAGGATTCGGACCGCCGTTTGCCACACCAACGAAAACATGCAGGACAGGCGACTTGGCAATATTGCCGCGATTGTCCGTTGCTTCCACATAATAATCTACCAGAACATTATTGAGTCCCGTCACCTGCGCCGAGTATTCGTCCGCCTTGTATGTCGGCTGAGGATTGGTCAGCGAAGCAAAACTCCGCGCCGTCATATTGAGCGAGTTCCAGTTGCCGCCCGCGTATACATCGTTCAGCGAATCGCGCACACCATCCTGGTCCACGCGATACTTCAACTGTACGGACGATATCCCGTTCACGTCATAAGCATAAGTCCAGATGGTGAAATTCGACGGTTTGGTAATCCCCCACTCTTTGCCGCCCGGATTGTACGGTTCTCTCTGCGGAATATAAATGGACGGACCCACAGGATCCGTGCCCGAATTCGCATTGATCACATTATCAGCAAACGGCGTAGCCGCGTTGCATGCGCGTGTAGGATTGGAGTCCCATATTTCCGTGCCGTCCCAGTACCAGTGGTCCGACGCTTCGCCGCTGTAGAAATAGTGCAGCGCCTTTGCCGAATCATTGCCGGTACCGTTCCATATATCCGCATCGCTCGTCGGTGCCTGAATACCTTCCGCATGGTCCACACGGTTCTTCGCCGCAGTGACCACAGCCCACGAGTTGCGGTCGTACGAATAACCGGTCGCCGGATTCGGGTCTCCGTTCCATTTCAAAAATTCAGGGTCTCCGTTATCCGCGCCCGCCCACGAACCGTTCTCCACATGAATCACATCGCTCGAGTCCGGAGGAAACATGTCCAGATAATCCTGGATCGTTGTGCACACGAACCGCGACGGATTCGCCTGCAGCCAACTGACAAAACTCTGGAAATTGCTGTGATAGTACTGGTCACTGCCGCCTCCGTAGTTGTCGCCATCATGATGCAGCACCACCAGCATAGGTTTGCGCGCGTCCGTGTTGTACGCCTCGTACTGACTCATCACCGATTCATACTGCAGAGCGCCGAATCCGCCACGCGCATCTTCGTTACCCTCGTACCGCGCCGCCGGCACGGCAATGACTTTTTTCTGCGTGCCGGAAGTCGGGTCCGTGTACTGCACATAACGCGGCTGATAACTGAAAGGCACTGCCACAGGTGTCGGCGCCCAGATATTGTTGAGCTGTTTCCAGGTCACAGTGCGGTTGTTGATCTGGTCCGCAGGATTCGGCTCGTAAAGATTGCCGCCCGATCCCCACGGGAAACCCACCACAGTGCGGTCAAAGTGTCCGCTGTCCACCAGCACCCACTGAATATTTTCGTCCGCCAAAGCCGGAATCATTTCCGGACGGAACGCGTTTTCCGGCGGGAAAATACCTTTTGAATATTCATTGTTCGGCACGCCGAACGTGCTCGTCAACTGCAGACGGTGCAGACGGATCTGCCGCCGCACATCTTTGTAGTCAATCAATCCCATCAAAGGATGATGATATCCGAATCCGATTAAATCCAGCCGCGGGTTGCCGCCGCCCGCAGACGCCGCGCCCGGCGGTATGGAACTCTCCGCCTGCGTTTTCCACGCATGCCCGTTCCGGTATCCCCAGCCCCAGTCACCGCCAAAACCTCTGCCGGCCGACGCAATGTTCTTGATATTTTCCATCAAAGAACCGGTAACCGAGACCGAAGCGCCCAACTTTTTCAAACCGGCATTCCCTCCGGTCGCGATAGCGTCGTACGGCCAGGAAGTGTACGGACCCGTCCGTCCGGTATGCACGTCAATCACACTGAAACTGTACCGCCCTGAATCATTTGTCTGCACCACATTCTCGTAGGGGAAATAAATCGGCTGATGCATGTGCCAGAGGAACGCGATATAGATCGGCGGCTTTGGCAGATTTTCCGAAACTTTCGCCTTGGCTTGCGGTTGCGGAGAAGCCGAATCAATCGGCGACAGATTGTTCCCGTCGTCCAGAGATTTCACACGGAAATAATAAAGCTGTCCCGGCGTCAGACTGTTGATAGTCATAGTCTGTTTCAATCCCGGAGCCACCGGAGCCGGCGGACTCGCCGCAGTAGTCGCCGCGTCCCAAGTAGTATCGTCAAATGCCGCCGCAGAATATTTCACTATATAGGAAAGCACAGCGCCGCCCACAGCCCCGTCCTCTCTCGGAGCAGTCCACGAAAGATTTATGCTCCCGTCCGTGTTCCCGCTCAAAGCAGACAGATCCGAAATCGCCGCCGGCAAAACTCTCGGCAACAATGTGGACACTTCCGTATCAAACGCGCTCCCCATCCCGCCGCCGTTCAATGTGCGCACATTGTAATAGTAAGTCACGCCCTCGGAGAGCGAACCAAAGTCCACATAACTCGTCGTCGGCCCCACTGTGCGCGTCGCCAGTGAAACACTTACTGTAACAGGCGTGAACGTCGCGCGCCGCAATTCGTAAACCGTCCCGGTCGAATTCGAGTTCGCGCTCCAGAAAATCGTCACTGTAGAAATCGTCACACTCGAAATCGTCGTCCCCGTCGGAGGATTGGAAAGCGTGTACTGCGTCGCAGCAGCAGACAGCGAACTCAAAGTGTCAAACAACGCCTTCACCTGACGCGACGCCAGAGTGTTCGGCACTATCCCAAG
>CAYHWZ010000030.1:0-12780 GCA_964359975.1 uncultured Elusimicrobia bacterium
GACACGCTGATTTGCGGGGTGGGCGACATTTTCACCCCCACCTTGGTCCTCCCCCCTCAAGGGGGAGGATAGAGAATTTTTCATAAAGGGCATCATTTATCTGTTGATGCGTTGAATTGGTTCATGGCTTGGTCCACACCTTTTTCTGCGGCGCATTTTATTGCCTGGACAGCACGCCCGATAATTTCCTGTACAGACTGTTCGTGTTCATGTGAAAATGGATGGAGGACAAATTCCGCAGGGTCTGCGCCCGGCGGTATGGGGCCGATACCGATTCTCAACCGCGCAAAGTTCTGGTTCGCTAAATGTTCAACTATGGACTTGATACCGTTGTGCGTTCCGGCCGAACCCTTCTTGCGGATTCTGATAGCGCCGAACGGCAGGTCAAAATCGTCGTAACAGACCAGCATTTCCTCAGCTTCGCAGTGAAAATGACTCATCATGCCGAGCACAGCTTCGCCGGAAAGGTTCATAAAAGTGTTCAGCCGTACAAAGACAGGTTCGCTGTCCGTACAATCAAAAAGTTCGGAATGTTTCCAGCGGAGATTTTC
Organism: uncultured Elusimicrobia bacterium; assembly: GCA_964359975.1. Lineage (GTDB taxonomy): Bacteria > Elusimicrobiota > Elusimicrobia > 2-02-FULL-39-32 > 2-02-FULL-39-32 > CAYHWZ01. The sequence goes on from CAYHWZ010000030.1 coordinate 552, forward strand.
CTGGTCAGCAAGAGATTCAGCCAGCCGGCGTCCGAGATTGTGGGGAGTGCGCTCATATTTGCGGCCGGGATTACCGAGCCCGACCACAAACTTGATTTTATGAGGCACTGTTTAAAATTGCCTGACCGGCAACTATTTTCCGGGTGCAGCCCCTTTATCTTTGGCTGGAGCAGCGGCACCGGCTTTGTCCGGAGCTTTACCACCGGCAGCAGGCGCGGCAGCAGCGGCACCGGCTTCACCTTCTTCAGGTTTCTTGCCTTTGGCGATGACTTCAGGTTCAGTTGCGGCAGGCGCGGCCGTGGTTGTTTCTTCCAGAATGGTCGGAGCCACGATATTCACTATCAGGAGACCCGGGTCGGAAAGAATCTGCACGCCCGGAATTTCTTTCACGTCCTTAAGGTGAATACCCTGTCCGATTTCCAGATGCGATACATCGACTTCGATCTGGTTCGGGATATCTTTGGGCAGGGACGAAATACGGATTTCGCGGGTTATATGTTCCATGATACCGCCGGAAAGTTTGACGCCCGGAGCTTCGCCGGACAGATGCAGAGGAACCATGACCTCTATTTGTTTGTCCATGGCCACTCGCTGAAAATCAATGTGTATGAGTTTGTTGGTCACCACGTCGCGCTGGATTTCGCGGACCAGCACATTGGCGCTTTCCTTGTCCCACTTCAGCGAGAGAATCATGTTTGACCACTGATGACCCACGAGAGTTTTGACAAAAACTTTCTCGCTCACCTGGAGCAGAACATTGTCTTCAGTCCCTTTCTTGGCGGCTTTCATCGCGCTGCCGTAGAGCACGGCCGGAATCCATCCGCCGCGGCGGGTATCGTTCAGCTTGCCGGTTGTCAGTAAATTTCGCGTCGTTGCTTCTAAAGTTATGCTTTCCATTTTAGTGTGTCCTCCATAGAACTATACATTATACAAAAAGTTCGCTCACAGAGGAACCTGAATGTATTCTTTTTATGGCTTCGGCCAGGAGCCGTCCAACTGAGAGCACGGTGATATATTTGGGTTTGGTGACTAGCAGCGGGATGGAGTTTGTGACCACCAGTTCGTCAATGGGCGCGTTGCCGAGCCGTTCGAGCGCAGGTCCCGCGAGGATGGGGTGCGAACATCCGGCGGAAATGGTCCTGGCTCCATGATTTTTGAGCGCTTCGCAGGATTTGCACAAAGTGCCTGCCGTGTCCACGATATCGTCTATGATGATGACATTTTTATCTTTCACGTCTCCCACGATGTGCATGACCGATGCCTCGCGCGGAGAGATCCTTCTTTTGTCAATCACCGCAAGGTCGCAGTTCAGCCGTTTGGCGAATGCGCGCGCGCGTTCCACTCCGCCCGCGTCCGGAGACAGCACGACAAGCGAATCCGTATCTTTCACAAACGGTTTTTTCTTAAAATAATCTATCATCACAGGCGCGGAATAAAGGTGGTCTACGGGAATGTCAAAGAAACCCTGGATTTGTCCGGCATGAAGATCCATGGTAAGCACGCGGTTGGCTCCGGCGGCCTGGATGAGATTGGCCACGAGTTTGGCGGAGATGGGCACGCGCGGTTCGGCTTTGCGGTCCTGGCGTCCGTACCCGTAGAACGGGAGCACGGCGGTGATACGGTCCTCGCTGGCGCGACGGAGCGCGTCAATGAGCAGGAGCAATTCCATCAGATTATCGTTGGCAGGGAACGAGGTGGGCTGGACCACAAAACAGTCTGCGCCGCGCACATTCTCCTCGATTTTCACTTCGACTTCACCGTCCGGGAACCGACCTACAGTAGCCCGACCGCGCGCGATTTTGAGAACCTCGCAGATTTCGTCCGCAAGGGACGGGTTCGCGTTACCTGCAAAAATTTTGAGCACGCTGCTGTAACCCATGACTTTAGTCTCCTTTACCCGAATTTTCCAGTTGGATTGCGGCATCCGACATAAAATACGGGTCTTTTCTCTTCACAAAAAAGTTCGCACAGGCCCATCAGCCTGCTTGAACTTTTTTGTTTCGAGAAAAACCCCGTCTTTTCCGTCTCCCTGCTCGCAACCAAATGGAAAGTTCGGGTTTACGCTTTTTTTTCATCCAGCCGCGCTTGACAGTCTGCGGCGCTCTTTCGAGGGCCAATGAGTCAGGCGGCACGTCGCGGGTGATGGTGGATCCGGCTCCAATCAGGGACCCTGCGCCGATACGGACAGGCGCGACCAGATTCACATTCGACCCGATGAACGAATTCGATCCCACGTAGGTGGGATGCTTTTTTTCTCCGTCAAAATTGCAGGTAATGGCTCCGGCACCGACGTTGATATTTTCGCCGAGCACTGCGTCGCCGATATAGGCGAGGTGTGAAACTTTGGAATTTTTGCCGATACGCGATTTTTTAATTTCCGTAAAGTTGCCGATACGCGCTCCGGACTGGACCACGGTGCCGGGCCTGAGATGCGTGAACGGTCCTATCTGCACGGAATCGCCGACTTGCGTACCGTAAATGAACGACGCGCGGGCAATGACATTGCGTCCGAGGACGGAATTTTCCATATACGTGTTCGGTCCGACGCGGCAATCCGGTCCGATGCGTGTTTTGCCGAGTAGGATGGTGCCGGGCAGGAGAACGGTGTCAGGACCAATCACGACCTGTTCGCCGATGTAGATGGACGCGGGGGCGATAAGAGTGACACCGCTTTTCATCCAGCGCTGCCTGATTTGGTCCTGCAAAAGAGATTCGGCCTGGGCCAGGTCTGCGCGGGAATTGATGCCCATTGTTTCCGGGAAATCCGCGAGTCCGTTTTCAGGTTCGATACGCGAAACGCCGACTTTCTGGCCGAGATTGTAAAAAATTTCAATGAGGTCGGTGAGGTAAAATTCCCTTTTTGCGTTTTGGTTCTTCAGTTTGGGGAGACCTTGCAAAAGCGGTTTGGCGTCGAAACAATAGATGCCGGAATTCACTTCGCGGATGGCTTTTTGTTCGACAGAGGCATCGTTTTCCTCGACGATACCGGAAATAACGCCGTTGTCGTCGCGGACAATGCGTCCGTATCCGGACGGGTCGGCGGGTTCCATGGAACAGAGCGTGACAGCGTTGCGTTCGGCTGAGTGAATGCGGGCAAGCTGGCTGAGCGTCTGGGCGCGCACAAGCGGAGTGTCGCCGCAAAGGATGAGCAGACGTCCGGATCTGCGGCTGCGGATCCATGCGGACGCGGCACGCACTGCGTCGCCGGACCCGTTCTGTTTTTTCTGCGTGATGAAAGAGATGATGCGGCTGTCGGCGGGTTTCAGACCGGACTTGCCGGAGAGGACGGCCTGTTTCACCTGTTCGGCTCCGTGCCCGACGATAATGCCGATGGCGCGCGGTTTAAGTTTAAGGGCAGTGTTGACCACACGCACAAGCATAGGCACTTCGCACACAGTGTGCAGCATTTTAGGCAAAGCGCTTTTCATCCGGGTCCCCTGCCCGGCTGCGAGTATGAGTATGGATAGATTTTGTGCCATTGTTATCTCTTTTCTAAAAGCTGCTGTTGCTACCGATACTGTTGAACATTTGCAGTTGCCTGACTCATCTAACAAAAATATTTTCTGGGGAGGAAGGATTCGAACCTTCGTATGCGGGCTCCAAAGGCCCGTGCCTTACCGCTTGGCGACTCCCCAATTTTGCCGAACTGGAGCGCTTTTGTGGGCGGCGACAACCGCCTCGGGTCCGTTCCTCGCTAAAATAGGGTGCTACTTGGCCGGGCTGGGACTGCCGGCAGCTTCGGGACGTGGCGGCCGGCTGGCCGGGGCTCTCTTCTGCTCTTCCTCGTATGCCTGGAGGACTTTGGTTTCCATCACTTTTCTGAATTCCTGCGAGATGGGATGAGCAATATCTTTGTGAGTGCCGTCGGGCAGTTTCCGTGAAGGCATGGACACCAGCAACCCCTTCTCGGTTTGTACGATGCGTATGTGCCTCACGACGAAACAATTGTCAAAGGTCACGGTCACATAGGCCTTTAGACGTTCCTCGTTGCGCACACTTACGCGGACTTCAGTGATCTCCATTGGTGAGCGTCCTCCTTCGGCGGCATTGCGCTTTTACAGCGAATGCACGACCCAAACACCTTCCCCACGCCTTGTGTTAAATTTTGTTTTGATATTCAGGGCTTCCTGCCGCGATGTCGCCAATCCGAACAGGGCGGAACCGGACCCGGAAAGCAGTGCATTGTGCGCGCCGGAGTCGAGCAGCCGTGACTTTATGGCGCGGAGTTCACTCACTTTTTCAAAGACCACTTCCTCAAACCGGTTGAACAGACAGGGGCTCCATTCCTTCATAGATTTGCCCTTGCGTATCAAATTTATAATTTTATTAAGATTGGGGGTATTTGTCAAACTTCCCGACGGTGCCTTTTTGCGGGTACGGGCGGAATCGAGCCATCCGTACACTTCTTTGGTGGAAAGGCCGATTTTGGGTTTGACTATGACGGCCCAGAAACGGGGAATGGGACGGATCGGGGCCAGCTTTTCACCGATTCCTGAAGCCACAGCGCACCCTTTATTAAGGAAAAACGGGACATCTGCGCCGAGTTTGGCTGCGATGGTAGTGAGCTGATTTGGGGTCTGACGCTTTTGGCTAAGAGCAAGAAGGGCTGCGGCTGCGTCTGATGACCCTCCGCCGAGTCCGGCTTGGACCGGGATTTGTTTTTTAAGGGTAAAGTGCAGGGATTTCTTGGCGGGGAATTTTTCCAAATAAAGTTCGGCGGCGCGCCAGACAATGTTGGTGCGGTCGCCGGGACAGACTTTTTTGGAACCAGAATGTAAGGCGGACATGTCCACGTCAAGATGGATGGATGCGGATGGCGCTGGCCGGGCTCGGAGCGAGAGTTCGTCGTAAAGACTGACAGTTTGGAAAAGGGTTTTGAGTTCGTGGTATCCGTCTGCGCGGCGGCCAAGGATGTCGAGGTACAGGTTTATTTTTGCAGGAGCTTTGAGGTTCATGGCTCTTTGGCGGAATCGAAGATTTTGTTTTCGATTTTTTCCTGTGAAATGGCGGTGAACTCAGCGCGGATGCGTCCGGTCCAGACACGTCCTTCCGACTCTACGGGCAGTTCGATGCGGATTGACGCAGGAAAATGGAGGTCACCCACTTCTTGAAATTTATCGACGGTGATAGCGTATCCGTCAGTGCGGCAGGCGGCGATGGACCCGGTATTTTTGTCCAATGTGACAGTATTTCCCGCTGACTTAAGTTCAAATGATTTTGATGTTTCCGTGACTTGAGTTTCAGGGCTGTCGAATTGGCGCAGGATATGGCCGCTCAAAAAGGGCACGAGCAATTCAAGTATTTTTTCTGTCTGCTGGGGAAACTGGGGTTTCAGTTCGGGCGGGAAGATGGTCCATTGCGACACAGGTTTGTCGCGGTAACGCAGAGTGACGGACGGTTCGAGAGCGAGACCGGCGAAATCTATGCGGAGTTCGGTGACTGCGTCTGCGGTGGAAACGAATATCAATCCGCCGCCGGGATATGCGCTCCGTCTCAGGTAAAAAAATCCGCGCGAGTAGGGGACGGCGATGCCGGACTTTTGCGGCATGTCAAAAAGTATGAGACCGGATAAATGCGGGGAACGGGACAGGGAGGTTTCGCGGCGTACGAGCAGTTTCCGTGCAGGTGATGTGATGACGAGACGGGTTTCGAGTTCTTTCAGTTTGCGCTGGACGTCGCGGCTGTCCGGTTTTAGTTCGAGTGAACGGGAATAAGCGAGCGCGGCATTGTTCCAGTCCGAGGTGGAACGGTAGCAGTCGCCGAGATGGTCGTAGACGACCGGGTCATGGATACGCGCGAGAGATGCGGTCAGATGACGGATTGCCGGGGCAATGTTTCCTTCGCGGTAGTTGAGCCATCCGAGTGAATCGAGGTAGGCGGAATTGTACGGGTCGAGTTCCAGAGCGCGTTCGATCATTCTGCGGGCTTCGAAAAGCTGTTCGTTGCGTTCGGCAAGTGAATAGCCGATATAGTTGTACGCGGACGCGTTGGTGGTATCGGCGTGGACTGCGTCGCGGAACGATTTTTCCGCGGCAGGCCAATTTTTAAGCATGTCGAGAGCAACGCCTTTTTGAAAATGCGCCGAGGAAAAATCGCTTTTCAGCGCAATGGCTTTGTCGAGGGAAACAAGGGCCTTTTTGGGTTTTCGCAGGTCGAGATGAGCGAGCGCGATGAAATAGTGGAACTGCGGGTTGTCGGGATAACTTTTGGTGAGTTCTTCCAGTGACTTGATGGCGTTTGCGGATTGTTTGAGTTCGCTATAAATAGAGGCGAGGCGCAGGTTGATTTCGACGGTGTTCATCTGTTTTTTCGCTTTAAGGTAGCAGTCGAGGGCAAGGCGCCATTCTTTTCTTTGTTCGTAGACAACGCCGAGCCAGAGCCAGGTTTCGACCGGGGCGTCTTTGCGGTCTTTGTAGGGAGCGAGCAGAGTTTCGATTTTGGCAATGTTGCCGTCCAGGGCAAGGAGCTGGATGATCTGGATACGGAGCGCGAAGTTTTCCGGCATGATGGCAAGGGCGCGTTCGAGGTATCCGAGCGAGGCGGGGAGATCGCCTTCTTTTTGTTTCATCTGGCCGAGGAGCAGGAGTGAAGAGAGCGATTCGCTGTCGAGTTCAACTACTTTTTTGAACATTTTTTGGGATTCGTCATTGAGGCCGAGTTTGGAGTAGGCGAGACCGAGATTGTAGTAGGCCTCGGAAGATTCCGGGTCGAGTTCAAGATATTTGAGAATGGCGTCCGCGGCTTTTTGCGGGTCGTCGTTCATGACCATGTTGGCGTAAGTCATGAGAGATTCCGGGTGATAGGGGTCTTGGTCAAGGGCTTTTTCCAGAGCGAGACGCGCGGCGGTGCGTTGTCCGAGAATCCAGTGAATGGAGGACAAAAGTGAAAGCGAGTCTGCGTCGTCGGGTCTTTGCTGGACGTAGCGCTGCATGTCGGTGAGGGCTTTTTCCGGGCGTCCCATACGGAGGTGAAGGTCGGCGCGCTGACGGTAAACAGAGGCGGCGGACGGTTCGAGGTCCAGGACAGCGGAATATTCTTTGAGCGCTTTGGCGAACTCGCCGCGCTTTTCGAGCACGAGCGCGTTCAGAAAATGGGAATAGACGGGCTCGTTGCGGGTTGCGCTTGGGCGCGTGGAAAGGGAAACGGAATACCGCTGAGAGCCGTTTGTCGCGGGCCAGGCGAGCGTCGGGAACACCGTGGGGAACAGGGCAATTATTAATGGAAGAATAAATGTTGCGCCATCTGCCCCCCACCTGTATCCTTCCCCTCGAGGGGGGAGGAAGGAGGAGGGGGTGAAAGTAGTGAGCGTTCTTTCTGCTCCCCATAATAGCTGGGACTTTTTCATTTTAATTTTATTTCCATGAGCACGGCGTCGTCGTCCGGGTAGAAATTTTTGCGCAATCCGGATTTGTAGAAACCGGACTGCTGATAAAATTTGAGCGCGGCGTCGTTGCGGGAACGGAGCTCGAGCTGGGCTTTGGCGCAATTTTGCTGCTGGGCGCGGTCGAGGATCGTTTGCACGAGCATTTTACCAACACCGAGACGGCGGAACGCAGGGGTAACAGCAAGCTGGAGAATCTGCAGAGTATCCGTCACAATCCACCCGACGGCGAACCCGACTATGGCCGAACCTGCGGCCGACACGAGACTGACAGAATGCGGGAGGGAGAGTTCCCGTTCAAAAGATTCCGCGGTCCAACAGGTGGGATTGGACTCGGCGTCTATTTCCACGAGAGCGCTGATATCCTGCGCTTTCATGGCGCGGACCTGAAGACTACGGGATCCGGCGGACGGCACTATCTCGGTATTTTTAGGCATAGGGACACATCTGATTATTATACCAAAATTGAGGAGAACCCCTTTCCTATTCCGCTTTTAGAATGGAAGGAGAAATTTCAGCGGTCAGACTGATTGGCCGTATTCGTAGGGGTGGGTAGTGACTTCGGGGTCTTGGGCGAAATTTTGGGGAGGAGGGGGCGACGATACCTGCCACTCAAGCGTGTTGGATTTCCAGGGGTTGGACGGGGCTGGTTCGCCTTTCAGCCAGGAACGCACAACGTTGAACAGGAAAACAGCGACTCCGGCGGCAATGATGGTGGCAGCGCAGGAAATCCACATCTGCAGGTTGGTCAAATGCGGCGGAAAATCTGCAACGCGGCGCCGCATGCCGAGTGTCCCGACCCAGAACATCGGGATGAATGTGGCATTGAATCCCAGGAAGAAAAGCCAGAAGTGGAACTTGCCCAGTGTTTCGTTCATCATGCGTCCGGTCATTTTAGGGAACCAATAATAGAATCCGGCAAAGAACGCGAACACCGCTCCTCCAACGATAGTGAAATGGAAATGCGCGACTACGAACCAGGTGTCGTGGATGTGCAGGTCCGTGGGAACATCGGCGTGGAAAATGCCTGTCAGTCCTCCGATCAGAAAATTGAAAATAAATCCGAACGCGAACAGCATGGGCATCCGCATGCGGATACGTCCGGCCCAGATGGTGCCGAGCGCGCTCATAAAAACTGCGCCGGTGGGAATGGAGATGAGTTCCGTAGTGACCATGAACGGGATTTTTAGCACGCTCCACATGCCGCTGGTGAACATGTGGTGCGCCCAGACGATAAAGCTGAGCACCACAATCGCGACAAATGAAAACGCGGCAATGGGGTAGGCGAAGAGCGGTTTGCGCGAGAACACGGGCAGGATTTCCAGTATGACTCCGAACGCGGGCAAAATCATTATGTATACGGCCGGATGAGAGTAATACCAAAACAGATGCTGATATAGGAGCACGTTGCCGCCCTGCGCGGGATTAAAGAAAACTGTGCCAAGAACTCTGTCGAACATGATCATGATCAAAGAGGCGGCCACGACCGACGTGCCCATCAGCATGATGATTGACGCGGACAACACGGACCAGACGAAAATGGGCATCCGCATCCAGCTCATGCCTTTTGCGCGGAGACGGAAAATGGTGGTCATGAAATTGACTCCGCCGAAAATGGAGGAAAATCCTACGGTGACAAAGGCAAGCACGAAAAACAGTTTTCCCAAGTAGGGGCCTTTTGTGCTGAGGGGCGGGTACGCGGTCCAGCCGAAATCGAATCCGCCGACGAGCGGGCAGGTGAGCAGGAGCACGACCGCGGGCGGCACCATCCAGAAACTGAGCGCGTTCAGACGGGGAAAGGCCATATCGCGCGCGCCAAGCTGGAGCGGCACTGCAAAATTTCCCAGTCCGCCCACGATGGCAATGAGCGCCACTACCACCATACCGATACCGTGGATACCCATAATGGTATTGTACTGGTCGTGGTCGAGGAGCTGAAGTCCGGGGCGGGACAGTTCCCACCTCATCATGAGCGCCATGAGTCCGGAAACAATGAAAATTACCAGACTGATAACGGTGTACTGCACGCCGACGACTTTGTGATCGGAATTGAATTTGAAGTAACGCTGCCAGCCGTGAAGATGTTCCGCTTCATCTCCGGACGTCCATCCGCTGAACGCGCGCCATCCTCCGACTACGGACAAAAATGTGAGCAACGCGGCCAGATACGCCAGCACTGCGGCGCCTTCGGACGGGACGACGGTCCTGAGAACAAAATATCCGGCTAGAAATGTGATGATAAGGGCTGCAAGTGCAGTCAACAAAGTGCGCATTTAGTTTTCTCCTAGAAACTCTTTACCAGTTTTCATTTTTCATGCTGGACTCGAATTCTTCCGGGTCCATTACATTCACCAAAGAGGTCATGGTCGTGTGGTCGCGTCCGCAGAGTTCGGCGCAGAGCAGTGTGTACTGACCGTTTTGAGTGGGAGTGAAAAGGAGCGGGATGACTTTGCCCGGGACAGCGTCCTGTTTGAGACGGAATTCCGGCACCCAGAACGAGTGCACTACGTCTTCCGACGTAAGAATAATGCGCACGCGTTTACCGCGCGGAAGATTGAGCGCGGAACCGTACTTTTCGTAGCCGGGATAATAGAATTCCCATGTCCACTGCGACGCGCGCACTTCCACGTCGAGGTCGGCTTTGGGTTCGCCGATAATGCGGACCAGTTCTTTGGACCCGTACGCGGCCAATCCGAGCGTGAGCACGATACTGGCGCCGATCCAGAGTATTTCGAATATGTGGCCCGGACTTGAGAAAAAGCGGGAGCCCTCCTTTTCAGTGTCATCCGCACGGTGCCGGTACCACAAGAGCGACACCAGCAGCACGGACACAACGAGCGCAAAGATGGGGATGGTGGCGGCCAACATACCGTTGAACGCGTGGTCAACGATATGGGATTCTTCGCTCGCGGCCAACGGCATCATGGGAAATGTTTTGAAAACGTAAAAACCAGCGGCGGCGATGAGAACAGACAGTACCAGGATGGTGAAAGCTTGTGAGATTTTCATGATTGCGCCTCCTGCAGAACGCGCAGAGCATCTTCTTTAAGGAATTTCCGGTACGAACTGCGGTCGGTATCGTAGAAACCTCTCACGTATCCGCTTTTGTCCACGAGCGCAAAGCGTGTGCTGTGGAGGAACCGTGCGCTGTCATCGCCGCCGGGATTGCGGGCGACTTCCATGCGGAACCCTTCGAACACCAGACGGTAGAGCTGGGTTTTGTCCGTGCGCGCAAAAGTCCAGCGGGTGAAATCCGCGCCATATTTTTCGCCGTAACGGCGGAGCACGTCGGGAGTGTCGCGTTCCGGGTCAACGGTAAAGGTAACGAGATGGACATTTTCCGGCAGATAATCTTTAAGTTCGGACATGCGCTGTGAAAGAACGGGACAAGGGCCGCCGCAGGATGTGAAAATAAAATCCGCGACCCAGACTTTGCCGGCCATATTTTCCCGCGTCATTTTTTGCGTTGAGTTGGGAGTGACAGACACGGCTTCGAATGCCGGTAAACGGGAAAACTTTTCCAATATTTTGGGGTGACGCGCTTCGTGCACTTTCCACGCGGCAAAAGCGAGGAGGGCGAGACCTGTGAGAATAACGGCGGACTTTTTCATCGGGACAGGGGCATACAAAACGGGTGGTGCGGAACAAAGAAAAGCCACAACAGCCACCCCCCACCTTTATCCTCCCCCTCAGGGGGGGAGGAATGAGATGCGTGTGATATTTGAACTGACGTGGAAAGGAGTGTCATCGGACGAAAATCGAGAGGTCCGGCAGAGTGCCGACGGCCAGGATGACAATGGCAGTGACTCCAACGGTGATAATACCATAGATGAGAGCTTTTTCCTCGCGCAAATGCATGAAATAGAACGCGATGAACCAGGCCTTGAGCGAGGCAATGGTGAACGCCGTGATGATGGCCACGCCCCGTCCGGCGTTCAGATAAAAAAACCCGACTGTGGCCGCGGTCAGCGCAAGGAGAGTGAGATAGACGGTGAAATAGAGTTTTTTTTCGTTCATACGGTTCCTCTCAGATAAGATAAAAAAGCGGGAACAGGAAAACCCAGACAACGTCCACGAAGTGCCAGTAGAGACCGGCGTATTCAACTTTGCGCGGGAACGCTGGACCTGCGTCCGGACGGGCTGAACGGCAGACTGCAGCGATCCATATGATACCGGCCACGATATGAAGCGCATGCAGGCCTGTCATGGCGAAATAATAGGAGACAAAAATGCCGAGACCGGGATTGGCGACGACAGCTTCGCCGCCGGGGAAATATCCGTGATGGATTTTCATGGAATATTCGAATGCTTTCACAACGAGGAACAATGCGCCGAGACTGACGGTGATGAGCAGGTTTGTCCGTGCAGCGCGCGGATTATTTTCTCTTGCAAAAAGCAGGGCGCGGATCATGGTATAGGAACTGGTAATCAGAACTACGGTATTGAAGGCAGCCAGGGCAAGACCGCCGGTGTAACCGGGTTTGGGCCAGGCAGGTGTACCGAGCGCGCAGGCCGCGTTGTTGAGACGGGCAAGGAGATAACTGGAAAAAAAAGCGCCGAAGAGCATTATTTCCGAGAGGATAAAAAACCAGAGACCGAGTTTACCGGATTCGGTTTGCGGGTCTTTCACATGGTCGGGCTGAACAGCTAATTCCATTGCGCGGTCACTTCTCCTTTATCTGTGCACATTTTGTCAGCGCCTTGATACTGCCGAAAACAGATGTAATTTGCATAATATACAAAAACCGCCTGAAAGACCTTTATGATTTAAGTCATAGAAGGATAAAAATATTTTAAGACCTCTGCAGAATGGGGGATTTTTTGCGGATGGGTAAATTTTATAAATTC
>CAYHWZ010000031.1:0-12705 GCA_964359975.1 uncultured Elusimicrobia bacterium
TTTTTCAAACCTTCAGATATCTTGGAAACCTTCAGACTCAAGATAACTTACACATACTGTCAATAATCGTTTCTCTCCGATATCTGCATATTCCGTTCTGCACATGATTGAATTCTACCTCTTTTGTCGAACAAAATCCATATTGGGGCCACTCCCTAAAACCCGTCCTTTCCGTCAGAATCCACGGCATTGGCAAGTGTGAATCCATCTGGGCTTCGCCCAGTCCCGATTAAGTCCGAATCCATCTCGCTTCGCTCGAACGGCTGCAAGTTTAAACCCATTTTGACTTCGAGTCCTTTCTTTCTCAGGATATTATTTCAAGACAGTATCCACCTTGGTTTCCAGTATATGTGAAAAAGGAAACAGGTGATGCAGGGATGGCCGAAGGTTCAAAAACTCGATGATGGCTCTCATCCGTCAGTTACTGTGGGCGCATTACAAGCACTTCCACTTGGATTCGCTGACGGTCTATGGATCAGGGATCGTGGGCGTGTTTCATATCTCATCCACACCTGCCCGGAATCTGTCCCCTTCGAAGGTAAGTCCGCATAAAGCACGGACGTTCCGGAACCTACCCAAGTATCGGCGTCCTGATCGCGCCGGTCAGAATCGAATCGGTTGAACCCTGCCCGCGCAAGGCCTGTCCCGGTTCGCCACGACGTTTCCACCCTCACCAGCGATCCCGAATCTTCGGGAATGTCGTGCCGGTTAGCTGGCTTGGCCGGCACGTTCTCGCTCCTTTGTTGTTGCGGGGCATGACATCCGGAAAGTTATTCCCGCCAGGGTTGAACAAGACTATGAATCCTGTTGAGGGTAGGTCAATCCTGGCTGAGCAACGCGGTGGTTGTATCCTTCCCGCGCTGTTAGGTTTCCTTTCCGAAATAAAGATGCGGCTGTTTACAACTGTGTACAACTTCGTTTACAACCAAGTGGTAAAAATAGGTCAATGTCGGTCTTACTGGGTCTAAGGTGCTCAACGGAAGCGTGCGGTAGGTTCGGCCGTTACTTGATTTTCAAGACTGGCACCTTAAACCACTCGGTCACCCCTCCTAATAGAAATACTACGAAATCGTCGGGTTACCCCCGGTCGCTCACCGACTCATTATAGCTTTTTTCATGCAGGCCGTTCCATCTTGACCACTGCTTGTGTTTAGGATTGTTCCGAATCAGCCAGAGTTGAAGAAATCCGGTCAAAACGGCACCATTTGCGGACAGTGCATTCCTTTAGTCATATTGACAGAAAGATTTCGAAAGGGTAAATTAGAAGTAAATCATGAAGCAAGCAAAGGATGTTTTGTACGGCGGCATCGAAGCAGGCGGCACCAAATTCGTCTGCGCGGTCGGTTCCGGACCCGATGACCTGAGTGAAGTCCGGTTTTCAACTACTTCTCCATCAGAAACGATTTCCCGCACGGTTCAATTTTTTCGCGAACAATCCAAACTCTCCCCCATTGCCTCTATAGGTATAGGAGCATTCGGACCGGTCGATCTCTGTCTACAATCACCCACTTATGGTTTTATCACAACAACGCCTAAACCAGGATGGGGCAATACCGATTTGGCAGGCACAATCAAGAAAGAACTCAAGATTCCGGTTGGATTTGATACAGATGTGAATGTCGCTGCTCTAGGTGAACAGCGCTGGGGCGCAGCGCTGGGACTGGATTCTTTCGTCTATATGACAATCGGAACCGGAATTGGCGGAGGAGGATTGGCGAACGGCGAATTTCTGCACGGAATGATTCATCCCGAGATGGGACATATCCGAATCCCTCACGATAAATCTCTTGACCGGTTCGAAGGTTCATGCCCTTACCATGGCGATTGTCTGGAGGGGCTTGCGTCCGGACCTGCGATTGAAAAACGTTGGGGGACACGAGCTGAAACGTTGCCGGACGACCATGCCGCATGGAAATTAGAAGCACATTACATTGCGCTGGCGTTAGCGAACTATATCTGCATTCTATCACCGCAAAGAATCATTTTGGGGGGCGGGGTGATGGAACAAAAACAACTTTTTCCCATGATACGGCAAGAAACACAACGATGGCTAAGCGGGTATGTGAAATCGCCCGACATTTTGGAGCAAATCGATAGCTATATAGTCCCTCCCGGTCTGGGCAGCAGGGCGGGTGTGCTTGGAGCAATTGCGCTTGCAAAAAATTGCATCAAGAAAGGTTAGTTACGCAATCATTTTTTGAGTTTTATGATCAAAAATATGAACACGTTCCAGATTGACTGCAACTTGAATCGTCTGACGGGGTTTTGCTGTGCATTGAGGTTCCACCCGTGCTACGAGCGTGTTACAACCGGTACTCAGATACAAATACATCTCCGCTCCCATCGGTTCAACGACGTCCACTGTCGCGACAATGGATGTACCTTCTGTTCCATTCTCTGAATGGGAGAGTGTGGCATGAATATCTTCAGGCCGTATCCCCATGATCACTTTTTTCCCAACATGATCCATCACCTGCGAAGAGGTTTGGGGGAGGAGTTTTAGTGCCATGCCTCCGCCGTTCTTCGTATCTTCTTTTGCCCAAACTTCTTCTCCTCGCGCCTGCAGAACAACATTCACGAAATTCATCGGAGGGGAACCGATAAATTCCGCAACAAACTTATTTTCCGGATGGTTATAGAGTTGTCCGTAAAATGCCGAAACGGCACCATTCCTAAATCTGAACTGAATGGCGGCAACTGCTTTGTCTGTTATTGGTCGGGAATTTCGGGTTCGACGAGTTTTGCAAGCAGTTCCAGCGAGTCCTGCCAGCCGAGATAGCAGGCCTCCGGCGGAATCGCCGCGGGGATGTTTTCCTGCACGATACTTACCTCCGTACCGACGGAGACTTTGGTCAATATGTAGGTGGTCCGCAATTCCCCGGGGAGATTGGGATCGTCAAACACGTCAGTAGCAACAATGCGCCGTCCGGGTTCGAGTTCGATATACTTACCCCCGAAGGAGTGAGTTTTCCCGGCAGAGAAATTCGTAAAGGACATTTTGAACGTGCCGCCCACTTTGGCATCGAGGTGGTGCACCGTGCAGGTGAATCCGTGCGGCGGCAGCCATTTGCAAAGCGCGGCAGGGTCGAGGATTGCCTTATAAATGCGCTCCGGCGGCGCCTTGAGCACCCGATGGAGCCGGACAGTGTTCGTTTCTGCTGTTTTGGTTGTCATAGTTGGTTTACCTCCCTGGAGTTCCAATCAATTTATTTCCGTCCATCCGCTTTGAATCCTTCGTGAAAAGTGACATTGCCCTGCGGATAATTTCCATCGAAAGACAGCGCAAAGAAAACCTCCTGCGGCACCCCCTCATACACAAGACCCGCTATGTTTTTAAACTGGAATTTCCTGTAATAATCCGGATGTCCCACGAGACAACATCCCCGGGCGTTCATATCTTTCAGCCGCGCCAAACCTTCCATCATCAGCGCTTTCCCGATTCCCTGCCGCTGGAACGCTGGCAACACCGAAACAGGTCCTAGTCCGTACCAATCCCGTGTACCGTCCGAAATGGTCACAGGCGAGAAAGCAATATGCCCGACAACACGGCCATCCATTTCTGCGACGAGCGAAATCGTGAGAGCATTGGCCAAGCGCAGCGCCTCGATGATGAAATGTTCTGTCTGTTTGCTGATTTCCAGGGTCTTAAACGCGGCAACGGTCACTTCGCTGATGGCGCCGGTATCGGCATCGGTTTCGCTCCTGACAACAATCTTCGGGTTCATGTGCTTCCTGGTCCGCCTCTTGCGTTATTGATTCATCGGTCGCGCGAGTTTCCATAGCCAAACGCTTAAACCGCCCAGCAGAACAAAAGCAAGCGCGCTTGGCCAAAGCGGCATCCGATAACCAGCCACAAGAATCTCAGGACGAATCAGCAATCGTCCCAATTGTGCCAGCGACATCAGACCGAATATGATACTTGCAACCCGCAATCCGGAAGTCGGTGAGTTCATGTTTTAGCCCTCCATGTCTTGTTTCAAACCAGCAAGGTCTTGCTCGGCCATTCTTTTATTCCATTCTGAGCAGAGGCGCGGATTCGCGTTGATCATCCGAAATTTATTATACCTCTTTTGCCAAGGCAGATAAAATCTCCGGAAACTGTCCCTGCTGTTGACAAGTCAGCCCCCAATTAGGTAAAATTTGTACAGTGAACACTCCTATTAATCGGACTGGAATCCTGATTTTATCGTTTCTCTTTGCGTTTGTCCTGGCAGCTGATTTGTCTGCCCAGGGTAAACGTCCGCCGGACCCTGACGTAGAAGGCACTCCGACGGAAGAAACCGCAACTCCTCCAGCCGAATCTCAGCAGTCTTCCCAGGAATCCGTTCCGCCGTCACAATCTCAGGAAACTGTCTCTGAACCTGTATCCACTCCGCAGGAATCCATGCCTGCGGAAACCGTGCAGGAATCCCAGCCCCCGGTCCAGGAAGAATCTCCGCCTGCGGAAAGCGCGCCCCCTCAACAGGAAACCGCGTCGTCCGAACAGGCCGCGCCGCCTCCACCTGTAGAAGAAATCGCTTCTGAACCGCCCCCCGGCTCTCAGATTCACAATGTCTGGATTTGGCAGGAAACTCAGGACTGTCTCTGGATGCTTGCAAAAAAATATTATAACGACCCCTGGAAATGGAAGAAAATTTATCTGGCCAACCGCAACACGATTCTCGACCCTACGGTCATTTTCCCAAAACAACAGATTATCATACCTCCCCTCGATCAATAGAATTAATACGTATCCTATAACTCCTGATGGTCACTAAAAGAATCTCTTTAGGCGACGCGGAAGAAACAATCCTGCTCTGCGGCGAACACGACTCGAACCTCAAATCACTGGAAAAACGGTTCGGTGTGCAGATTTTCCCCCGCGCGTCCACTCTCGCGGTGCGCGGCAACATCCGTAAAGTGGACCAGGCCATCGCTTCCCTCGAAGATATGAAAAGCCGCATCCATGTCCAGAAACTGAATGGACGGTCCGCTCCTGTTTCACCTGAACCGGACTCCATGTCCGAATCTTTCCCGGATAAAAGTTCGACCGTGGGTTCAGTCCACATGAACGGCACGGGAATGGAAGAGTCCCTCTTTACCAGTGTGTCCGGACGCAAAGTACGGCCTTATTCGGTGCATCAGAAAAAATATGTGGAGACTATCCTGAGTTCGGACATGGTCATGGCTGTGGGTCCGGCGGGCACAGGCAAAACTTTTCTGGCTGTTGTCTGCGCGCTCAAAGAGCTGGCCGCAGGGCGTGTGCAGAAAATTGTGCTCTCCCGTCCTGTCGTCGAGGCCGGCGAAAAGCTCGGTTTCCTCCCCGGCGACTTTTATGAAAAGGTGAACCCGTATCTCAAACCGCTTTACGACGCTTTCTACGCGCTCATCGGGCCGGAAAGGTTCCGCATGTACCGCGAGGAAGAGACTATTGAAATCGTGCCGCTCGCATACATGCGCGGACGCACGCTGGACAACGCGTTTGCCATCCTTGACGAAGCGCAGAACACCACCAACGAACAGATGAAAATGTTCCTTACGCGTCTTGGCCAGCATTCCAAAATGGTGATTACCGGCGACGTTACGCAGATTGACCTGGAATTCAAGAAACAGTCAGGGTTTGTCCAGGTGCTTAAAGTTCTTAAAGATGTGCCGGGCATCAACTCCGTGCATTTCACGCATACCGACGTGGTGCGTCATGCTCTGGTGCGCGACATCTTGAAAGCGTACGATGATTTTGACAAAAAGGAAAACCCGTCATGATGTCTTTTTGGGAAACCTACCTGCGCGAACCAGTCCGCAAAGCCCTGCTCAGGGTGCTCATTTTGACAGAGAAACAAACCGAATCCAAACCTGTCACGCGTGCGGAAGGGATTTTGCGCAGAGATATTCATATACCGCCGGTCATAGTCGCGGCTCTTTCCACGGGAATGTTTTTGATAGTGCTGCTCATGCAGTTCGGCTGGAGTTTGCGGTCGCTGGCAAGCATGACTATTTTTTCGCTCATGATACTGGCGCTCTTTGTTTTTTATCTGAAACAGGATTTTCCCAAACTCATTGAGGACGACGAATC
This sequence comes from uncultured Elusimicrobia bacterium, assembly GCA_964359975.1. Taxonomy (GTDB): domain Bacteria; phylum Elusimicrobiota; class Elusimicrobia; order 2-02-FULL-39-32; family 2-02-FULL-39-32; genus CAYHWZ01. The sequence goes on from CAYHWZ010000031.1 coordinate 6,053, forward strand.
CACGGCTTTGCTCGGAACGCTTGCGGTGCTGTTCGCTCTGCTGATAGGCGCGCTTAAAGGTTGGCCGGTTTCGTTTTATCTCACGCCTCTGCCTGCCGCCGGCATACTCGCCACTTTGCTTCTGCACGCGCGTCTGTCCATTATCCTTACCATTATACTGTCCATTCTCATGGCCATGGTCCAGCACTTTTCGCTCGAATCGTTTTTTTTCAGTTTTCTCGGATGCATGGCAGGCACAGCGTCCGCGGTTTATATCCGTAACCGCCGTGACTTTGTACGCGCCGGCAGTTTGATCGCAGCGGTGAATCTGCTTACACTCACCTCATGGTCGGTGTTCCGCGCCGAGCCGCTCTCACATTTCCTTTGGGAATCGTTGTGGAGTATTGCAAACGGATTTATTTCCGCAGTGCTTGCGCTGGGCATGCTGCCTTTTCTCGAATCGTTTTTTTCGCGCGTTACGCCGATGAAACTTTTGGAACTGTCCGACTTCAACCAGCCGCTGCTCAAACGGCTCATGGTCGAGGCGCCCGGCACGTATCACCATTCGCTCATGATGGCCACTCTGGCTGAATCCGCAGCCGAAGCTATCGGAGCCAACACTCTGCTCTGCCGCGTCGGCGCCTATTATCACGATATCGGCAAACTGGTGAAACCCGAATATTTCATCGAAAATCAGGGCAGTATCGGATACAACCCGCACAAGGACCTTGCGCCCGCGCTTTCCAGTCTTGTCGTGATTTCGCATGTGAAAGAAGGCATTGCACTGGCCAAAGCCGCGCGTCTCCCGCAGGAAATCATCAATTTCATAACTATGCACCACGGGACCAGCCGGATTGAATATTTTTATCACCGTGCCAAGGAAGAGGCGCAGGAAGAATTTTTTGCCGATGAGTCCGGCACTGCGGATATGGAAGTGGGTGAAGACAATTACCGTTATTCAGGGCCCAAACCCCAGTCCAAGGAAACAGCCATACTCATGATGGCGGATTCCGTCGAGGCCGCGGCGCGCACTATCGAAGAACCGACGCATCTGCGGTTCAAGGAACTGGTGGAAAAACTGGTGGGCAAAAAGTTTGCCGATGGTCAGCTCGGTGATTCGCCGCTCACGCTGGCTGATTTGGACGCGATTCAGAACGCGTTCACCAACACGCTCACGTCCATTTACCATGCCCGCATTGAGTACCCGGATGAAGAAGCCGGCGCCTGACCTCGCTTTTCCTTAAAGGATGCAAGTGATTTTTTCCGGGAAACGGCTGGGAGCGTCGAAGAAAACGCTCACGGTCTTTGTCAGTAAAATCTGCCGCGAACTGAAATGGCACACTCTGCGGAGTGAGCTGAACATTGTTCTCATCTCTGACCGCGAAATCCGTAAACTTAAAAAGACTTTTTATCACATAGACCGCGCCACCGACGTGATTGCATTTAATTATTCCCATTTTGTAAGGAAGAAAGAAAAGGGGTTGGCCGTTATTCCGTTCGCCGACATTTTTGTTTCCGTTGATACCGCGCGCAGACAGGCGCTGGAAGGCGGACACTCGCTGCTGCAGGAAACAGCTTTGCTCATCATGCACGGCATGCTCCATATCGCCGGATACCGCGACCACACTGCACGCGCCAGAAACAAAATGTTCGCTGAGCAGCGCGCGCTTTTCCGCAAACTTGCGCCGGACCTCGCGCCTGCGGATTTCCGATGACATTCACACTTACGCTGCTCATTCTGGTAACACTGACCTTTCTGGCCATGTCCGCATTTTTTTCCGGTTCAGAGACCGCTTTGATGAAACTTTCCAAAATCAAAATCAAACATTGGATGCACTCCAAACCCGCCAGCCGCGAAGCATGGGCCAACTGGCTGTCTCACCCGCAGGAACTCATCTCCGCCATTCTCGTCGGCAACACGCTGGTCAATGTTTTCATTTCCAGTCTCACCGCCATGATAGCCACGCGCCTGTTTCACACGTTCCGCGACGAGTGGGTACAGACATTTGCAGGCGGTATCGCATTTTTAGCTGTGGTCATGTTCGGCGAAGTCGTGCCCAAAATTCTTGGCCGCCGTAACCCGGAACGCATCTCATCTTTTGCCCTTGGTCCGCTTTATTCTTTTTCCCGTTTTCTGGGCACACCGCTCAAAAAAATGTTGGACCTGCTTTCCAGACTTTTCCCCATTTTGAAACAGCCCACACCCAGCCGCGTGTCATCGCTCACACTGGACGAAATCCGCACCATTCTGCTCGATTCCACCTCGCTCGTGGGCCTGGGAAAAGACGCACAGGAAATGATGAAACGTGTGCTCGACAGCCGCAAAACCACGGTTTCCCAAATTATGACCCCATGGAAAAGCGTCAATTTTCTCGTCATGGAAAACGCCCTTGCCGGCGGTTCGAAAATGGAGCGGTTCATTGACGACTGGGTTGAATCCGGCCGCACTCGCGTGCTCGTGGTCAAAGGTCATCCGCCTCAACTCATCGGTTACCTTTACGTCAAAGATATCTTGAGCTGTGTGGCGCAGAACCAGATCATCCAGCCCGCGTTATGCCAGAGATGGTTGAGACCCATACCGTTTATATCTCCGGAAATGCGTGTGCAAGAAGTGCTGGACCTGTTCCGTTTCGGTTCGCCAATCGCCTGCGTGCAGGACCGGTCAGGGTTCCCGCTTGGAGTCGTCACTTTGGAAGACGTGCTCGAAGAGTTTGTCGGCGAAATTTTGGACGAATACGATATTGAAGCTGTGAAAAAATCATAACCATGCTCCTCTTACTGCTGAAAATCCTCTGCCTGCCCGCCGGAATCGCGCTGACCGCGCTTTTTGCCGGTTCAGAGACTGCTTTCACCAGTCTGTCCGAAACCGCGCTGGCCGGGCTGAAAGAAAAATATCCGTCGAGAAGATCACTTTTTGAATTCTGGGAAAAGTATCCGGACCGAGTGCTGGCCGGCATTGTACTGGGCAACACTCTCGGCACCGTGATTTGCGGAGTGCTGGCCGCATCGATAGCGCGCGACTGCGCGAAGTTCGTCAGTTTCCCGGAAAAGTGGCTCGTGCTGGTTTTCTCGTTCCTTGTCACACTTGCAGTCGTGGTTTTCGGAGAAGTCATGCCAAAAATTGCCGGACGTCTGCATTCCGAAAAATGGTCCGCGCGATTTGCCCGGCTCATCATCACCTTTGCCCGCGTCATCCGTCCCATTCTGAAAATATTGGTGCGTATCGCCAACATTTTCGTCCGCATGGTCGGCGCTGAACCGCAAAGCGAACTCCCCACTCTCACCATTGACGAACTCAAAGGCATGCTGGGACAGGGAATAGCGTCCACCGGCGAAGGCAAAGCCCCCCCTCACCACATTCTGACCAACATACTTGAATTCGGCGAACTGAAAGTGCACGACGTCAAGAAACCCATTGAAAGAGTCATCGGCGTGGACGTGCGCAAAAGCCCGAAAGAAGTGATAGACGTTGTCACACATTCCGGATATTCACGCGTGCTTGCCTATCACGACACCATGGACAAAGTGGTGGGAGTCATCTATGCCAAAGACCTGCTCACGGCCTGGCGCACTGCGGGTTTGGTACTTATTCCGGACCTTATCCGTCCCGCTTACTTTGTGACGGACGATACCCCCATTTCACAACTTTTGCGCGAATTCAGAAAAGGACGACAACACCTGGCAGTGGTGCGCGACGCGGACAAGAAGATCACCGGTATCGTCACTCTGGAAAATGTGCTCGAAGAACTCGTCGGCGACGTCTATGACGAGTCCCAGATATGATCATCCCCACCGAAGCAGTTGTCCTGCGCAGCGAAGACACCGGCGAACATGACGAACGGCTAACACTTTATACACGCGAAATGGGGAAACTCAAAGCCAAAATCACCGGCGTCAAAAAAAGCCGGTCCAAACTCCGCCTGCTCACCGTGCCATTTGCGGAAACTCGACTGCAGATTTTTCTTGCCGGCACACCGCGCAATGCCTGGGGCCGGCCCGGCAAAGTCATCACCGGCGAAGTCCTAAATTTCCGTTCCACACTCCGCACCGATTGCGAACGCATGATACAGAGCTCCATTTTCTGTGAAACACTCGACACGCTCACGCACCACTTTTATCCCAACGAACGCGAATACAAACTCCTCACCGCCACGCTGGACCAAATGGAAACCACCGCATCCCCCCTTTGTCTGCGCCTGAAGTCCACCCTCACACTTTTGAATATATTAGGATACTCTGTCCGGCACAACGATTACTGGCGGCGTCTGCCTGGCGACGACCGGGCCCTGCTCGACCGTCTCGCGCGATGGTCACCGGAAACACATTCATTTACCGACGAGGAATCAAAAATAATGGAATCCGCCGCGGAAACTTATTTGTCACACTACCTCTCAGGCCCGCTCAAAAGCCGCCTCTTTCAAAAGAAGATGTCGTCAATGCGCGAAACCATGTACGCAGTCACATAAAATATCTGCATCATTTCATAAAGGGAGACCCAAAAAGTGAAACGAAATTTATTCAAAAGCATAATAATCGGAATTGTCTGCACCCTGCTTGCCCATCCGCTTTTTGCGGCTGACAGCGCGCCGGCGAAAAAGTGGAAAGACACTGCGGAATTTTCCCTTGTCAGCGCCAACGGAAACAGCAAGGCAACCTCTATTTCCGGGAAAAATACCTTTACCTACCAGTGGACCCGGACCGTACTGGAACTTTCCGCCGGAGGACTCGGCACAGAAAGTGAAAACAGGCAGACAGCGGAACAATATTTCGCCAACGAAAAACTGGGCTGGACAATTGTGGGCAAGAACTACGCGTACGAACGTTTCGGATGGGACAAAGACAGATTTTACGGAATATTGAACCGCTACGACCTTTCTGCCGGCGTAGGACGCACGTTGTTGGATTTGACCAAAGACAAACTGAACGGCGAAGTCGGCGCAGGATACATCAACGAAGAGCGGGACAATTCACCCAGAAAAGATTTCGGTTCCGGACGCGCTTACACCAAGTACACCCGCATGTTCACAGACACGTCGAACTTTTCGCAGGATATCGAGTACCTGGTCAGCTTCAACGACGAAAACGAGTACCGGCTGAAAACCGAAAGCGCGCTCATCACATCCGTCTCCACCAACATCTCGCTAAAAATTTCCTATATATGGAAACGCGTAAACAAACCCACCCCTGGATTCAGCAAAGACGACACTATCACTTCAGCCGCACTGATAATAAACTATTAGCGCCAATCACTAATAGGACAATTATCCTATTACTTACGGACGGCTACTTTAAAATCAGCATAGCATCGCCGAGACTGTAGAACCGGTATCTGAGCTGGACCGCGTCTTTGTACGCAGCCAGCAGTTTTTCGCGGCCGGCGAACGCGCTCGTCAGTAAAATCAATGTTGATTGCGGCAAATGAAAATTCGTCACCATGCCCGCATACTTCAGCTTGAACTCGTAGCCGGGATAAATAAAAATTTCAGACCAGGATTCCCCCGAGTGCACTGCCCCGTCAGATGCCACGCTCTCCAGCGTTCGGATTGTCGTTGTCCCCACAGCAAAGAGCCGGCGGCCATCCTTCTGACACGCGTTGATTTTCTCCGCAGTTTCCGCATTCACAGAATAATGCTCCGCGTGCATTTTCCAGTCCTCCACCTTTTCCGTGCGGATCGGCGCAAAAGTCCCCATCCCCACATGCAGAGTAATCCGGGCCAGTTCTACGCCTTTCGCTTCCAACAGTTTGAAGAGCTCCGGTGTAAAATGCAGACCCGCAGTCGGTGCTGCGAGCGAACCGCTATTTTTGGAATAAACCGTCTGATACCGCTCCGGATTTTCCAGCGGCTTTTTAATATACGGAGGTATCGGAAGCTGGGCAAGAGTATGGATTTTGTCCGGATGACTGAACTTGACTCGGAACCGCGCGCCGGAAACCAGTTCCGTCACTTCCGCAAAAAATTTGTCTTCCCCCCCATTACCGGGACTGCCGAATTCAATCCTTGTCCCCGGCTTGATATTACTGCCGCGGATGAACGCTTCCTGATGCCCGCCACCGACGGACGCGCGGTCATTTTCCGGCGACAGTACCAGTACATCCACCTTCCCGCCGGACGATTTCCGGCCGATGAGCCGCGCAGGCAGGACCCGCGTGTCATTCATCACCAGCAAATCCCCTTTCTTGAAAAATGACAGAATATCGCGGAAAAATAAATGTTCCCTGCGTCCATCCGGGTGCATCACCATCAACCGGGACGAATCCCTCTCGCGCAGACCTTCCTGTGCAATAAGTTCATCCGGCAAATCAAAATCAAATTCTGAAAGGTTCATAAGCTATTGTGGTGATTCATAAGTCCTTTTACATTCGTCACCCCGGCGAAAGCCGGGGTCCAGGCAGTAAAACTGTATTTGAAAACTGTTTTGCCTCTTGGATTCCGGCTTTCGCCGGAATGACGAATTTGCCAAATGTAATGAAGCGTTGGAATAGCTACACCATTTTGCGCACGTATTCTACCACATTCCGGTTCATCTTCAAAGTTCAAGCCAACAGAAAAGAGGTGGAGACATTTGTAATGTCCCCACCTCTTTGTCTATTTAGCTTGTGGCTGTTTCTCTTACATTATTACCAGTTGGTTATCCAGACGCTCTTGGTGTCAGTGTGCGAACAGTTCACCCAG
>CAYHWZ010000032.1:0-12653 GCA_964359975.1 uncultured Elusimicrobia bacterium
AAGTTTAAGCAGCAATCGTTAATCCCGGATTCCGCTGCCGTTACAAAAAAATCACATTCTGTTCAGGCGGATTAAAGGCATTTTTGGATATATTTGTATTGGAGTGACGGTATTTTCTCGGGGAAGGAGAAATATATGAGCGGTAAACTGCGCAAATTTCTGAAGACAAATGGTGTCTCGCCAGTGCGGCGACTTATAGAGGAATGGCGGTACGCCCGCGAACAAAGAGACCGGCTCAGCCATCTGGCCGACCTCAACAAAGTCAGACAGCTTGCCAACCTGAAAAGTCTCCGCGGTCTTACCATGACTGACGACGACATCCTATTGCAGTTGAAGGATGGCCGGCAATTCTCCTGGGATATATTACAGCCGAGCAGTCTGCTGAGTCTGCCCGAAGACGGCAATTTCGAACCGCAGGAGACAGAGCTCGTGCGCCGGATTGTATCGGAAAATGATGTGGTCATTGATATCGGGGCGAATTTCGGTTATTACACCACTTTGATGGCAGGACTTGTCGGACCGGGCGGCAGCGTGCATAGTTTTGAGCCGGTGCCGTCGGCGTATAAACTGCTGACCAAAAACGTGCAGATGAACCGTTATCCGCAGGTTGTTCACACCAACAATGCCGCGCTCGGTGAACGTCCCGGCAAATTGACCCTGCGTTATCCCAAACGGTTCGGCACGGTGTTGAGTTCGTCATCGGACCTGCATAATGATCTGCTGACGGAATGCGAGGCAGAGATGACCACTCTGGACCACTATATCCAGAGCCGCAAAATCCGGAAAGTGTCCTTTATAAAATGTGACGTGGAAGGATTTGAACTGTTTGTCTTGCGAGGGTTCAAGCTGATGGCGTTTCTTGATCTGCCGATTTGGCTTTTGGAAACGCAGTCCGCTACATCAAAAGGGCTGGGCTACGAACCCAAGGAAGTGTTCGTTCACATGGACAAATTCGGTTATCAATTTTATTACACCGACGGTACCGGTCTTCACCGTCTGAAAGATTTCGAGAATCTTCCGCCCGTATACAATTTCTTCTGTCTGAATCCGTCCGTACATAAACATGTGCTGACGAAAATCAGCGGCATCGTGTCCCAAGTCGATTTCTGTCCCCCTGCCCAAATAAGTGCGAAAGAAAAAGAAAAATCCGGAAGCCGTAACTTTTCCTAAATCACCCGAACCTGGATGTCCATTGCAAACACGTTACGCCGCCGGTATCTCGCGCGGCGGTTTGAAAAAATACGTGATTGCGATTCCCACGAAACAGGCGGCAGCCAGAATTGAAAAAGCGTTCAGCCAGGCACCGGTCGCGGTCCGGATTTGAATCCCGATGACCGGACCCAGCACACCTGCCGCGCCCCAGGCGCTATAAACCCAGGCATAGTTAACGCCGAGATTTTTTGTCCCGTAATAGTCCGCAGTGATCGTCGGCATTACCGCGAGAAATCCGCCGTATGAGAATCCAATCAAGCTCACTCCGGCCGCGTATGTTGCAAACGACGTCGAGCGGGGCAGCACAAACATCAGCGCAATAATCTGTATTGCAAACGCCAAAATAACCGCCCCCTTCCGTCCAATCCTGTCGGAAATCGCGCCGAATGACGGACGTCCCAACCCGTTGAACAATGCCAATACCGTCACCGCACCTCCGGCAACCAGCGGCGACAGACCCGCCATCTCCTGTCCAATCGGCGACACTTGCGAAATCACCATCAGACCCACCGACGACCCGATGAGAAAACTGGTCCATACCAGATAAAAAGAAAGACTCCCCATCATTTCCCGCGCGGAAAATTCGCGGCGTGAAGGCGCGTTCGATGGATTGGCAGTCACAGTGACTGGCGGCTTGAAATCCGGCGGAGGCGTTTTCAGGAACGAGCCGCAAATCGTAATCACCGCTCCAAACCCTATCCCGAACACGATGAACGTAGGCAGAACTCCAATCCGGTCAATCAGCACCGGTCCGCCTATACCGCCGATAATTGAGCCCGCGCCCATCCCCATGACCACCAGACCGCTCATCAGACCGCGCCTGTCCGGCCACCATTTGATGGTAGTGGCGAGCGGGGTAACATACGCTCCGCCCATCCCGATACCAGCAACCACTCCGAACGCAACGCAGATTCCCGTCAGCGTCGCTCCGCACAGTCCCGTGAGTATGAACCCGAGCCCGATGAGTATCCCGCCTGTCATGGCTACTGGACGCGGACCTGACCGGTCCTGCCATCGTCCCGCGAAAATCATCGCAGCCGCAAAGACCGCAATCGATATCTGAAACGGGATTGTTGCTTCCGCGGCAGTCCAACCATAAGCGGCTTGAAGAGGTTTGCGGAAAACGCTCCACGCGTATACGTTTCCAATACAAAGCATCATGAGCACACCCAAAACAGGGTATTGCAGCCGTCCTGGATTGTTGTTCATACGTGCGGCATTACCTGACACGACGTCAGCGGTCTGATTCGTCATTGAATCCTCCTGGCAGAGTCCGGCATTAAGACGATAACTGGTGAATCGTTATATCGTAAGTTATTGGTCAGGCACTGTCAATGCTATTTTTCATATGGATTCCCGCGGAATGTAAATCTCACGCGCGAAATCCGATTTTCTTATCCGGTACCGCCGGGCCATTGACCAGCGCCGCAATTGCCTGGAAGATTTCCTTGACCTGTCCGTCCACCCTCCGGAATTTCGCCGAGAATTTCCGTTCCATGTTTTCCAGTTTGTTCCGCAGTTCTTTATGTGAGGAAACGACTTCTTTGAGGCGGCTGAACGTCCGCATAATCTGGATATTGACTTGAATGGCCCTGCTGCTTGTAAGGATACTCGAAAGCATGGCAACTCCCTGCTCGGTGAATGCGTAGGGTAAATACCGTCGACCGCCGCGGTTTGAGGTCACAGATTGTGATCTCAAACCAAGATAGTCGGAATGGTTCAACTGGAACATAAAGTCTGGCGGGAACCTTTCAATATTTCGTTTCATGGCCTGCACAAGAGCTCTGGTTTCAACGCCATAAAGTTCCGCCAGATCGCTGTCCAGCATGACCTTCTGTCCCCGCAGAAAATATATCTTGCTCTTAATAACTCTGTGCAGTACGATTTCTTTCGGTGTGTGTATCAATGTAGTCATGGCCAGGCAGTCCCTCCGTAGTTGTGGTTGGTGTTGTCAGCGGCTGATAAAAAAGTCCAGTACTTTGTGGTATTTTTGAAATAAAAGATGCGGCAAGGTTATTTCACGCCGCATGTTTCAGCCGCGTGCGGGTTTTTTCTACGAAGGCGATTCTCCATCCGAACGCATCGGCCAGACTGTTGAGACTGACAAGACGCGGGTTGCCCTTTTTCGACAGCATGCGGAAAAGGTGTTCGCGGCTCAGCTTTGTTTTTTTTGCAAGACGGACAAACCCGCCGTGCGCTTCAGCCACATGCCGCAGAGCCAGCAGGAATGTGCCCTCGTCCCCGCTTTCCAAACAGGCGTTAAGATATTGCAGCGCGAACCTGGAATCTTTAAGTTCGCTGATAAGGTCATCGTGATAGGATGGTATTTTCATTTGATGTGATAGTATCTTATATGTCACGTTCTGTCAATTTCTGCACCGAAGTTGCTGCGGTCTGTTGTTAAGGAATAAAGTAATCCAGCGGTTTTTTGTAGATTTTAGCGAAATAGTTCAATTGGACCAGGTCAATTCTTCTCTGTCCGGATTCTATTTTTGAGACATAGGACTGAGTGCGCCCCAGCGTTTTGGCGACCCGGGCTTGCTCCAGCCCCGCTTCTTCCCGCGCTTTTTTGAGCTGTTCCACGGTATAGGCGTGCTGTTTGGAATAGATACTTTTCTTCATATTTGAAATGGCGCTTATTAAATGTTATATTCCATTATGTCATATGCCAAAATGGAATGCAGCTATTTGGATTGGTGGGGGGCGTGGGAGTAAATCAATTTGCCGGATTCATCGGGCGTATGAAGGATGAAAAACCACGAGAACCGTTTTCGGACCGGTGCGAAGGATGCGGTCAGCGTGTCATGTCCATAAGACTTTCAACGGACAAGCGCGGGGTCAGGTATCTTTGCTTTTTCTGCTTTCTGGATTAAAAATGTATAGAGTCAGCAAAATCAAGCACGGTGCCAAGTCTCGGATATTCATGCGCATACCGATGAACAGGATGCCGGAGCATCCGGGCGAAATATTGCGGGAGGATTTTTTGAAGCCGAAGGGAATCGCGCAGGAAAAGCTCGCGGACGAACTCGGCATTTCGTTTCAGCGCGTCAACGGCATTGTGAACGGCAAGCGCAGTGTAACCGCGGAAACGGCCTGGCTCCTCGCCGGCTATTTCGGCACGTCAGCGTCTTTCTGGCTGAATCTGCAGAATGTTTACGATTTGTACAAGGCCCGAAAGAAGGTCGTTTCCAATAAATACGCGGCAAGAGCTGCGGCTTGAGGGGGTGACGGAATTCTGAAAGAGTTTTATGAATGAGGGGAGCAGCGGACGGAAAGTTATAAGGATACGAGTGTCTCCTGACCTTCACCCCGCTATTTTACTTTAGTGATAGTTTCTTGATTGCATTGATTTGGCCAACTATTCGCTTATGTTCCTCTGGAGATTTGTCGATGGTGTAGTAATTTAGTGAGTCTTCATAATTTGCAAGTGCTTCAATTTGATATACCGTTAATTTCTCATGTGTAAAGAGAAGTTCATTGCATAGTCCCAATCCATAATTAGTGTTTCCGTGAGTTTGAGGATCAGATTCAAATGCTATTCTATTTAGGGCGAACTTCAAACTCTGTATAGCAGCACGCAGATTGCTGATTACTTCAATATTCCCTTTTGCTAATGATAAATAGCACGCCCCTAACCAGTAGTTTATACGACCAATAACGGTATCGTTATCGCTATCACCACTCAAGTGATTTAAGAGGTTCTTAAAAACAGCTATTGCATCATCATATTTCTTTGCGTTTTGCAGATGGACACCTTTCTCAATCTCAGCAGAGATGTATTGTTTATACTGAGCTGATTGAAAGTAATCGACCTTAGTGACACTACTATTGGGGGAATTTTCAAGTACAATAAGTTCAGAGTCAAGACTTTTGATTGTTACGGCTTTTACCGAAGACACTTTGGTTTCCGGAGAATCTATTGCCTTGACTAAAGGACCATTCAAAGATTCTCCGTAGAAATTAAATCCATCGATTGTTGTTTGAAATGAGTTTTTGATCAAAATGAGCGGTGATCCAGAAGTCGGAACATTCTTAACCAACTCAAGCATGGTATTCTTTACATATCTATAGATTATATCGTTAGCATCACGTGGCTTTACAATATTGCGATGCGTTCTATCAGTTAGGAAAGGGAACCCAGGAAATAGTCTGGTTTTGTCGACAACAATTCCAATTAGTGGTTCTGGAATTGTTTCATACAGGCAATAAATTCTGGGGCGGCCTGCGGTCTGTTTGTTGTAAATATCCTTCCATTCATTATTTAGTCGTTCCAAATAGATACTCTCTTTTCTAAATAGTTCATCTCGATTCTTGCTTTGTGGACAAAAGAGCTTAGCAATCACGTTCAATAAGGCATTATCAACACCGCTAAAAGGAACCGCGCACAAGAAGAGCACTTTGACTTTGTTGAAACTACTTACATCGGTTTGTTGAATACTGCTCAGCGCGGACAATGCAATTAGTCCCCCCATACTATGAGCAATAATGAAAATATTATCAATATTCCTAGGTATGCTAGTAATATGTGGGATCAATTTATCGTGTGCTATTGTTTCTATTGAGAATTCTGTATCTGTACAGCTTTCGTACAAAAACTCATCAACGGAAAAGTTGGAATTGATATACTCAGGGTCCTCTTCTATTAGATGTTTCCAATTATTCCGGCTCTCCTTATTCGTCCACGTATTCTCATTTCCACCATATCCATGAATGAAAAGTATCACACTCTTGCTGAAAATAGACATTTCCTTTGCACCAGAAGCGCTTACTTGGCTTGACGAGGAAATTTGCCAGAAAACTAACAGGAAAATAGCGAATTCTGACCAATGTTTTCTGGAAAGCCGTTCATGTGCGCTCCGTAGTTGGGGGACTGTAATCAGCATCAAAAGGATATTTGGTTATTCATTTATGTGAACCAAACACATATGGTCTGGTGTCAAGAATTGCTCGAATTTCGGACTTTCTTTATTGCTTTGGCAACGGAACTTTTTTTAAGTCCAGCTTCTCTTGCATATTGCTGGCTGCGCCGTACCAGCGCTTGAAATGCCTGCAGTCTGGGTCTTTGAAGGGGTTTCAACAGCAAGTTGTCTCCATCGGTCAGAACCATCAGCTTTGAACCATCGGTCAAGCCCATCTCCTCTCTGATTGCGGATGGGATTACTACCTGGCCCTTGGATGAGATGGTGGTCACTGCCATTGATTTCATGGTGCCCTCCTGATGGTAAGATTATCTTACTACAATTATAGCGGATGAATGCGGAAATTGCAAGTATTCTAACTCATCGTTGACTGGGTAAGCTCAAAATTCACCCCCACCTTCATCTTCCCCCATCAAGGGGGAGGAGACTACATAATTACATAACTATGCGAAGTAGTGGTCCACTTTCACTCCACCGTAACAGACTTCGCCAGGTTCCTGGGCTGGTCTACGTCGCAGCCGCGCAGGATGGCTATGTGGTACGCGAGCAACTGGAGCGGGACGGCGTTTACTATCGGGGAGAAAGTTTCCGGGACTTGGGGGACGTAGATTACTTCGTCGGCGAGTTTTGCTATCTCCTTGTTGCCGCGCGAAGCTACCGCGATTACTGTGCCGCCGCGGGCTTTGGCTTCCTGGATATTCGAGCAGATTTTGTCGTACACGCCGGAATCGGTCGCGAGCGCGACGATTGGCATGTTCTTGTCTATCAACGCGATGGGGCCGTGTTTCATTTCGCCGGCCGGATATCCCTCGGCGTGGATGTAGGAAATTTCCTTAAGCTTCAGGGCGCCTTCGAGCGCGATGGGGTAGTTCAGGTGGCGGCCCAGATATAAGAAGTGGTTGGTCTTGCAATATTTTTTGCCGAGCGCGGCGATTTGGTCGGAAAGTTTCAGCGAGTCTCTCACCCAGCCGGGGACTTTCAGGAAATCTGCGCGGAGTTTTATTAGTTCGGGTTCGGGTGTGGTCTTGCGCACGGAACCGAAATATAATGCCAGTATCGCGAGCGCGGTGAGCTGTCCGACGAACGCTTTGGTCGAGGCCACGCCGATTTCCGGGCCGCAGTGTGTATAGAGTGTGGAGTCTGCCTCGGCCGTAATACTCGAGCCGAGCACGTTGCAGATGGCGAGCGTGGGGGCTCCGGCTTTCTTGACCATGCGGAGCGCGGCAAGTGTGTCAGCGGTTTCGCCGGACTGGGAGATAAATACGGCGAGTTCGCGTTTGGTCAGGAACGGTTGGCGGTAACGGTACTCGGACGCGATTTCCACGTCGCAGGGCACGCGCGCCAATGTCTCCAGCCAGAACCGTCCGACGAGAGCGGAATGGTACGATGTGCCGCAGGCCACGAGCACGATGCGTTCGAGATTTTTTATAAAGGGTTCTTTGAGCGACAGGTCGGTGCGCAGACTGTTGGGATAGCTGAACATTCGTCCGCGCAGAGTGTCTTCAATCGCCGTGGGCTGTTCCATGATTTCTTTGAGCATGAAATGTTTGTACCCGGACTTTTCCGCCTGAATCGGGTCCCAGCTCACGGTAACGGGTTTGCGGTCGAGCTTTTTGCCGTCGAGGGCGAAACATTCGGCGCGGTCGCGCGAGAGTACAGCCAGTTCGCCTTGTCCGAGGAAAAGGGTGCGGCGCGTGTAGGGTATCAATGCGGGCACGTCGGACGCGATGAAATTTTCTCCGTCGCCAAGTCCGACCACGAGCGGGCAGTCTTTGCGCGCGGCGATAAGCAGGCCGGGGAAATCCGCGTTCATGATGCCGAGCGCGTAGGCGCCTTTCAACTGTTTCAGCGAGCGGCGCACGATTTCCTGGAAAAGTTTGCGCATGTCGGGTGTGTCGGTCACGGCTGATTTTTTGCCGGCGCGCGCGCGCTTCCATTCGGCTTCCACAAGGTGCGCGACGACTTCGGTGTCGGTCTGCGAGGCGAACTTGTGTCCTTTACGGGAAAGCTGTTCTTTTATATGCGCGTAATTTTCAATGATGCCGTTGTGCACTACCACGATTCTGCCGGTGCAGTCGGTGTGCGGGTGGGCGTTTTCTTCCGACGGTACTCCGTGAGTGGCCCAGCGCGTGTGTCCGAGTCCGATCCATCCTTTGAGCGGTCGGTGTTTGAGCAGGGTTTCGAGGTTCGACAGTTTGCCGACGGAACGGGCGAGCTGGATTTTGCCGTCATTCAGTATGGCCAGTCCGCTGGAATCGTATCCGCGATACTCGAGCCGTTTCAGTCCGTTAAAAAGTATTTCGCCTGCTTGTCTGGTTCCGACGTATCCCACTATGCCGCACATATTTCAATGTTCTCCTTTTTGATAATCTTCGCCGATGATGACTTCGATGTCCACGAGAGGGTTGGCTTCGAGACGGGTGAAAACTTCGGCTCTCGATGAATCGAGCAACGCGGCGATGGCGCGCGCCTGTTCGGTTTTGCCTGCGTGGTCGCGGACAAAGGTGCGCATCTGGCGCGAATCGTAGTTGCCCCACTTGACCACGTCGAATCCTCCCTGCCGGAGTTTGCGCGCCACTTCGAGCGCGAGTCCTTTTTTGCTGGACGCGTTCCACACTTCCACTGTGGCCGGAGCGCGTGAGGGGACACGTTCCGCTGATTTACCGTCGGGAGTTTCTGCGGCGGCATTTTTTGCGGCGCGGCGGGTTTTAATCCCCTGTCCGGAAACCAGGAGGTGCGCGGTTTCCGTAATGGCGTTTTCGTCCGGTGTCCAGAGACTGTCGCGCGTCATGCGTCCGGGGAGCTGGACCAGCCGGATATTTTCTTTCGGCAGGTCTTTGAGTTCCCACAGCGCGGTCAGGTGATCGAAACTGTTGAGATTGGTTTTCACTGCTCTGATGGATGCCCACACTATTCTCGGCAGGCGCATCAGCACCATGGGGTCTTTGAATCTTTTGAGCGCGTTGATAAGGAATTCCTGCTGGCGCATCACCCGCCCGAAATCTCCGCTGGCGTCGCGGAAACGGATGTATTCCAATGCTTTCTGTCCGCTGAGCATCACCACTCCGGGGTCGAAATGGATGTGGAGTTTTCCCCAGTTGTCGTCGTAGTGCATGGGTTCGTCAATGGTGACTTGCACGCCGCCGAGCAGGTCCACCATTTTTTTGAATCCGTCGTAATCTATCTGGAGGTAGTAGGGGATTTCGGGTAAAAGGCATTCGGGCGCGGAATCTGTGGACAGTGCGCGCGTAAAAAGAAGTGCGCGGACATTGCGGGCCAGTTCGAGCGAGGCAAGGTTGTGATTCTTGGTGGTCTTGTACGCGTAGGCGTAGAGTTCGTTCACCCGGCGCACGTTTATGGCCGGCGATTTGATGCGCGTGTCTCTGGGAATGGACAGTAAATCGAGCGAACGCACTGCCGGGTCGTATCGCGCAATGACTATGGTGTCCGCGTGGCGCGCGTAGTCCACCCAGTCGGTGCCGATGATGAGTCCGTAGATGGGTTGCTGGTCCCGCACGGCGCGCGTGAGCGGGCTTTTGTACGAGGCAATTGCTGTCACGGCCGCGAGCGCGAGGATAATGACTGCGAAGAGTCTGGAGAATGCGGTGTTTTTGCTCATGCCCGTCCTGTTTCCGGCGCGTGCGCGTTCCATATTTTAACTGCGTCCGGGTGGATGATGCTGTGTGTTTTCAATAGATATTCCATTTTAATTCTCAGCGCTTCAACGAAAGCTTTGTCCAGGTCTTTGCGCGCCATGACGCGGAGTTTGTTCGCTCCGCTGAATGTGCGGTCAGGCGCGAGCAGGTCCGCGAGAAAAATCAGTTTTTCAAATTTTGTCATGTCCACGGCGCCGGTCGAATGTTTTTCAATCGCGCTCAAAATTTCCGGGTCGGTCACGCGGAACAGCGTGCGGGCCATGTGTGCGCTGACATAACTGTGTATGAGCACCGGCTGATATTCGCGCACAAATTCAAATTGCGGGACTTTGAGATGGTGTTTAAGCGCGTATTGCACGAGCTGTTTATTTTTCCAGCAGCGCGCCATGTCGTGCAGGATGCCCGCAATCCGCGCCCGCACCGGGTCCATCTTGTGCGCGTCGGCCAGTTTTCCGGCCAGGTCTGTCACGCCCATTACATGCTGAAACCGGTCTTTCGGCAATGTCCGCAACAGCCGCTGCGCTACGGACTGTTCAAGCGCCGCGCGCATATAGTCCTTGTCTGCGGATGTAACGGCATACGTCTGATGGACACATTTTTGCCAAACTCAATCCGCGCGCGGCCTGGTTGCGCACTTGTGTGGATGATACGCGCGGCAGACGGGATTTCAAATGCAATATTTTGTCCTTGAAATTTGTTTCCAATCGGGTCCTGTGTCCGGAACGCTTTCCTGTCACGAGCGTGCACTCACTCAAAATTCCGCGCCAGTTTTTCCATTGCGCGAAATGTTCCAGCGAATCGCTTCCGAGCAGGAGATACAGCCGGCTTTGCGGAAATTTTTGCCGCATCATTTTCACTGTCCGCACTGTGTAGGAAACGGGCGGCCCGTCCAGTTCGTACCGCAAAACTTTTGCATTGTTCATCCCGCGCACTGCCAGCCGGAGCATGGCCGACCGGTGACGGCTGTGTGTCAGTTCACGCGTGCTTTTGAAAGGCGAACGACGTGCCGGCACAAAATAGATGCGGTCGAGTCGGCATTCCCGCACAGCAGCGCGGGCCAGCGCGATGTGTCCTTTGTGCACCGGGTCGAATGTCCCGCCGAAGAGTCCGATTTTCATCGGGGAACACGAGTTACTGCCGTATCTGTCCCTGCCCAAGTCCGATATATTTGGTGGTGGTCAGTTCGCGGATTCCCATGGTTCCGCGCGCGTGGATTTTTTGGGTGGAAATGCCGATTTCCGCGCCGAGACCGAACACTCCGCCGTCGTGCATGCGCGTGGACAGGTTGTGGAACGCGGCTGACGAATCCACTGCTCGCAGAAAATGGTCCGCAGCGTCTTTGTCTTCAGTCACAATGGTTTCCGTGTGTCCGGACCCGTACTTGTTGATATGTTCCAAGGCTTGTTCCAGCGAATCCACTATTTTGACGGATAGGATCAGGTCAAGGTATTCGGCGGACCAGTCTTTTCCCGAAGCGGATTTTATTTTGGGCAAAATTTTGCGCACTGCAGGGTCGCCGCGCAGTTCAACGCCGGCCTGTTCGAAGCGCGCGCCCATTGACGGGAGGAACTTTTCCGCTGCGTCGCGGTGCACGAGCAGAGTTTCGGCCGCGTTGCACACTCCGGGCCTTTGGGCTTTGGCGTTCAGCGCGATTTCTTCGGCCATTCTGAGGTCAGCGGCGCGGTCCACGTACACATGGCATACACCTTTGCCGTGACCGAGCACAGGCACGGTGGCTTGCTGCTGGATGTGACGGACCATTTCTTCGGACCCGCGCGCAATCAGCAGGTCAATCCAGCGGTCCATGCGGCTGAGTTCATAAATATTTTTGCGGTCTGTGTCGCGGATGAGCGTGACAGCGCCTTTGGGCACGCCTGCACTGGTCACGGCTTCGGAAAAAATGTCGCTGAGTATGGAATTGGAATGGATGGATTCTGACCCGCCGCGCAGGATGACGGCGTTGCCGGACTTTATGCAGAGCGCTGCGGATTCCACGGTGACGTTCGGGCGCGACTCGTAAATCATGGCGACGACGCCGAGGGGTACGCGCACTTTCTTGATTTTGAACCCGGCGGTCGCGGTCCATTCCTCGACCACACTGCCAACAGGGTCGGATTGCGCCGCGATTTCGCGTACTGCGCGCGACATGGCGTGCACGCGCTTTGAATCAAGCGTGAGACGGTCAATGAGCGCAGTCGAAAGTTTTTTCTTCTTTGCCAGAGTTACGTCTTTTGCGTTTGCGGCAAGGATGCGCGACTCATTTTGAAAGATGGATTCCGCTGCTTTGAGCAGGGCTCCGCTGCGTACCGCGTCGGAAAGTTGGGAAAGTTTCCGGCCGGCTTCGCGCGCTGTGCGGGCTGTTTTTTCCAGTTTCGGGGACATCTGATTATTTTACCAAAAATGAACGCGTGAGAGTCGCCACGGCAAAGTCCGTTTCTTTTTCCGACACGGTGAGCGGCGGGAGCAGGCGGATGATGTTTTCCTGCGTGCAGTTGATGAGTAGACCGTTTTCCCTGCAAAACACGACATCGCGGTCCGCGGGACGCGTCAGCTCAATGCCGAACATCATGCCGATACCGCGCACTTGCCGGATTGTAGACGGGAATTGTCTGCGGAGCTGTTCAAAGCGGGCCAGCAGGCGCGCGCCTTTTTGCCGCACCATTTTCATCATGCGCGCGTCCATGGTCTTGAGCACTTGCACAGCCGCGGCGCATGAGACCGGGTTTCCGCCGAAAGTGGAGGCATGGTCGCCCGGACTGAAGAGTGACGCTGCTTTCCCCCGCGCGATTGCGGCTCCGATGGGCAGTCCTCCGCCAAGTCCTTTGGCAACTGTCATCACGTCCGGCAATACATTGTAGTGCTGATA
>CAYHWZ010000033.1:0-12608 GCA_964359975.1 uncultured Elusimicrobia bacterium
AGCAAAATATGAGACAAGCGTTAGACCGACAGTCAAGATTGTGCCAGCAACCAGTTCCGACGACAGATATTTTCGAATCGTCTTTTCCCCTTTATCAATTAGAAGACCTATGAACCGGACTGGATGCGGAAACCATTGCGGATCCCCAAAGACCAAGTCCAAACAATAGGCCAAAGTCAGACTCGGCAGGAGACCATTCATGCGTGATTAAGAATGCTGTTCAATATTTTCATATCAATGTTTTGTTCAACTATTTTCGCCAAGCGGTCGTAAGCATCCGGCGAATCATTTGTTGCGGCCCCACCACGTTCTTTAACGGTTTCCAGTCCCGCCGCAACGCGCATCCGATTCAGAAAAAATGTGCGGAAAGGAGCAGAATCAAAAATGCCATGAATGTAAGTTCCCATGACGAACGGCTGCTGGCGCGAGACTCCATTTTCGCCGTTCAGAGACATCCCGTCAAAATCCTCAATCCTCATCCCGTGCCTTTCCACAATCCTGAAAGCAGGAGCATGTCCGTTCCGTCCCTGGGTACAGCCCATATGGATTTCGTAACCCTCAATCGCAAGACCGCTTTCCAGATGAATCGCTTTTACTTGCGCGGATGTTTTTTCCCGCCGGAAAACAGTAATGGTAGGCAACAGGCCTAAACCTTCACAGCCGGATTTGTCCGCTTCCACACGAGAGGGGTCGAGGATGCGCTCGCCCAACATCTGATAACCGCCGCATATCCCCAACACAGGCACGCCGGCCGCAACACATCTACGGATATAGTCTGCGAATCCCCGGTCACGGAGAAACCGAAGATCAGCCATCGTGCTCTTGGATCCCGGAATAATCAAAAGGTCAGGCATGCAATGCCGGTCGGGATAGTGGACATATTGCAATACAACGTCCTTTTCCCGGGTCAACGGCTCGAAGTCCGTAAAGTTTGAGATTCTGGGCAGACGCACCACATGAACAAGAACCTGTTTCTTGCGGACCGAACCGGTTGATTCGGTATCCTGCAGCGCCACGGAATCTTCTTCCGGAATCTCGTGATGCATTAAAAAAGGAAGAACTCCAAAGATTTTCCTGTGCGTTATCTTTTCAATCCATCTCAAACCCGGCTCCAGGATTTTTTTGTCCCCTCGGAATTTATTGATGAGAAAAGTCTTCACCAGTTTCTTTTCAGTCAAGTCCAAGAGTTCATAAGTGCCGATCAACTGGGCAAAAACTCCACCCTTATCAATATCACCAATCAGGATCACTGGTGAAGAGACCATTTTTGCAACGGACATATTGACGATGTCGTGCTTTTTCAGATTAATCTCAGCCGGACTGCCCGCCCCCTCAATGACCACGATATCATGAGATTCCATCAATGCCCTCAAAGATTTTTCCACAATGGGTATCAGCTCTTTCTTGTAGCTTTGATATTCAAGCGCAGAAAGCGTTTTAGTCGGTTTACCCATCACAATTACCTGGGATTTCATGTCCGTCGAAGGTTTTAGAAGAACAGGATTCATCGCAGTCATCGGCGCGACACCGCACGCTTCGGCCTGTGTCGCTTGAGCTCGGCCAATCTCACCGCCATCAGCAGTGACAAAAGAATTGTTCGCCATGTTCTGAGCCTTGAATGGTGCGACCTTGAATCCTTTATTCCTCAACAACCGGCACAAAGCCGTAACGACCATGCTCTTTCCGACATGCGACGCGCTTCCCTGCACCATAAGCGTCTTAACCATCCGCGAGCAGCCCCCGGAACTTTTTCACCAACCGTTCATTCTCATCCGGCTTACGCACCGCAATCCTGAGAAAGCGGCCTTTCTCCAGGCCCCTAAAATCATCGCACAAACGGGTGACAAGACCTCCACGGGCAAGCTTGTCGACAAGCACCCCAGCCTCGGGCTGTTCTGACAGCAGTTTGAGGAGAAGAAAGTTTGCCGAGCTCCCGAAAACTTTCAGCTGTTGAATGTCCATCAGCGCGCGCGTCAATTCTTCACGGCTCTTGATCAGTGCGCTGACGGAATTATTTAAGAAAATTGAATTGTTGAACAAAACCTCTCCGCATCTTTGAGCAAGGATATTGACTCTCCAGGTTGGCATCAACGCACTTAATTTCAGAGTCAGGTCCGGATGCGCTATGGAATAGCCCAATCGCAGTCCCGGGATAGAGAAAATCTTTGTCATCGACCGTAAAATAATCACTTTAGCGTTTACCGCAGCGAATGGAATCAAAGAAAATTCAGTCTCTCGTCCGACAAACGGAAGAAAAGATTCGTCAATGACAAAAACGGTGTCAGGACTGACCTTCAATTGCCGTTCGATCCAGTGCTGAATAGTCGAACTGGCATAACTATTCCCGGTAGGGTTGTTGGGGTTTCCGACAAAAACAAGATTGGGGAGATCCAAGCACATCAGATTTTCCAAGCTGAATTCATGACGGAAATCATTTTCCTCATCCGAAAGGACATACCTGACTTGACCACCCGCCAAACTCACAGCTACGGCATATTCCGTGAAAGCCGGAGACAGGACAACCGCTTTAGGAAACGAAAAAAGCCTTGATATCCAGTAAATAAGTTCGGAAGCTCCGTTCCCCACAGTAATATTTTCCATCTCTACACCGTGATGTTCCGCAAGCGCCTTTCGCAAACCGCTTGATTGCGGATCCGGATAGCGCGAGATTTCTTTCCAGGATTCGTCCAACACGCGCTTAAGTTCCGGCGGAGGACCGTACGGGTTGATATTGGCGCTGAAATCTATGACTTCATCAACGTCAAATCCGTATTGGGGAGCCAAAAGCTCAACATTCCCGCCATGCATATTTAAGAAATCCACCTTATTTTTAGAATCGGGAAAACCATATGAAGCATCACCAAAGCTGATATTTCAGAAATCTCATTTACACTGCCAAGAATATCCCCCGTAATGCCTCCGATTTTACTCTTGACACAATGTAAAAATACGAACGCAACAACCAACGTTCCCAAAGTGACATAAATTCCGGCAACTCCAACCACGCAATATGAAATGGCGAGCACCAAAATCGCGGCACCTGACATCTCCATCCTCCCGATATTTTCAATAAATGGTTTTGCAGTCCCGTCCGTACGGGCATAAGGATAAAGACCGGCCACGAGCGCCATTAGCCCGCGACTGATCACTGGAACAATCAAAAAAGCCGGAATCAAACTATTTTTCAGGAGCAGCGAAAACATCATCACCAGTTTCAGCAAAAGCAGACAGAATATTCCCAATACAGCCATGGTCCCGATATGACTGTCCTTCATAATGGATAAAATTCCCGATTTATCTTTACCCGCGTAAAAACCGTCGCACATATCCGCAAAACCATCAAGATGCAGACCGCCGGTCAAAAGAATCGATATCACGAAAACAACGGCTAAACTCACAGCGGGAATAAAGAAATGTGAGACGAGCCGGTATGATGCAGATGTAACGATTCCGATGAGCAGTCCAACAATCGGGTAAAATATCATGGACCGGCCCAAGTCTTTTTCTTCATGGACATAATTCCCCGGAATCGGGATGGTGGTCAAGAATTGTACTGCAATAATGAACTGTCTAAAAACGCCGGTCAACTTTTAATGTCCTCCATTGCTTCCTTCTTGCCCGAAACCTTTGCCTCTTCAAATGTGGCCATCTCGTTCAGAATTTTGCATGCCGCGTCGGCCAGACTCATACCCAAAGCCGCGCCTGTCCCTTCACCTAATCGCATTTTCAGGTCAAGAAGCGGGGATAATCCCAGGTGTTTCAGCACCGCATCATGTCCCGGCTCGGCAGAACGATGAGCCGCTATCAAATAATCTTTGATATTCGGATTTAGTCCGGACGCAATCAAAGCCGCCGCGCCGGAAATAAACCCATCCAGCATTACTGGGATTCGGTTTCTCGCCGCGCCGACAATAATGCCCGCAAGACCTCCGATTTCAAAACCACCGATCTTACTCAATACATCCATCGAATCTTTCGCATCAGGACGGTTCAGCTCCAATGCCGCTTCAATAACGCGCACTTTGTGGGACAATGCGCCGACTTCAATCCCGGTTCCCTGTCCAGTGACTTGAGCAACACTCTTCCCCGTCATTACAGCCGTGATCGCGCTAGATGGAGTTGTATTGCCGATTCCCATATCGCCGGTTCCCACAATATCAAGCCCTTTAGCCAGTTCTTTTTCCACCAGCCTGATACCAGCGGACACTGCCATTGCCGCTTCGTCCCGACTCATGGCCGGCCCCTTGGCAAAATTGTCCGTTCCTTTCCGAATCTTTGAATGGATCAAACCCGGAACATTATCGAAATCAGCGGCCACACCCATATCGACCACAATCACTCTCGCCTGAACCATACGGGCAAGCACATTGATGCCGGCACCGCCTCTCAAAAAATTAAAGACCATCTGCGGAGTCACCTCCGAAGGATAAGCGCTGACCCCTTCCTGCGTAATTCCGTGGTCCGCAGCCAATGTAAAAATCACTTTGTTTGAAAGAACCGGCCTATCCTTGCGGCTGATACTGCAGATTCTTTGAGCCAGTTCCTCCAGCCTGCCCAAACTGCCCAACGGCTTGGTCAAACTGTCCAACCGGTTCTTGGCTTTGGCGAAAAATGCTTCATCTACGGGCTCAATTTTCGACAAGGTATCTTGAATTAATTTCAAATCACTCATTTTGTTCTCCTTTTACTCTTATTGTTTTTAAGCTGAACAGGCAACCCTGCCGCCACTAGAAATACCTCGTCAGCCGCTTTAGCCGCTTCCTGATTGATGATTCCCAAAATTTCCCTAAAGTCTCTTGCCAGCCGGTTTTCTGGCACCACGCCAAATCCCACCTCGTCCGATACAATAATGGTATGTTTGAAATCCGCACGCACTTTTTTGAGAAAAGCCCGACAATCTTCTGCTGTTCTTTCCCGACCGTCCCTCCTGAGCAGCAGCGCTGAAACCCATAAAGTCAGACTGTCCACCAAAAGACATTCGGCCTTCTTCTTGAATCCATTGATATTGAAAGGAGTCGACGCTGCCTCGATAATCTCCCATTGCGCAGGCCTTTCTTTCCGATGGTTTTCAATTTTTCTTTCCATCTCTTTGTCCATGGACTTGCATGTTGCAACGAAAACAACCGGCCCGGAACTCCCTTTCGCCATTTCAACCGCAAAACGGCTTTTTCCAGACCCCGCTCCGCCGAGAATAAAAGTTAATTCGCCCATCAGAACGGACGAAAGTAATCATTCATGTGTTCAATATTGAAAACCAAGTTCAGGTCATATTTCATAAAATAAAAAATCCTTAACGGACTGCTTCGTCGTTAAGGATTGCACCCTACTTCTTGGGCCTTATTTCAATATGTGTTGACACATCTGAAACCCATGATGAATTCCTTTCAAACGGGAAATAATCATGGAAACATTCTGTTCATCCCATAATGACAATTACAGGACGGTATCAACTTTTGAGCTAACACTTTGGCAGGTCTTCTGGCTCCCGGATCATCCTCCCCTTGCTCTTCCCAGTCAATACAGACCAGTGAGCCTCTAAGGTTCGTCCCCGGTTACAGCTGCGGGACAGCCTCCGATTCACACGGAGTTCCTCTATTAAGTCCTTGCGGACGCCAACAGAATTTATAATTGAAAGAGCAATTAAGACTATTGTAAAAGGTTACTATTTTAGAAATACGATGTCAACTTTTCAATTGTTTATTCAAAATCAGTGATGATTCGTTGCGTGTCATGGATTTCAAGATAGAAAAGTGATATATTGATAAAATACTGATATGAATGAGCCAGTTGTCAAGTAACGCGGGTTGTTAATTTTAAGAGCTCCTTTGTTTATTGGTCCATCTCTGGAGAATCCAGATCCCAGAAGCTTGGCGGATAGCGACGGTGAATCAAACTGATATTCGCGTGTTACTCCGGTATTAAGCCGGAACAGGGACGCATGATTATGATTCGTCTGGAGCTGCCTCGATCTGTAAGCGTGCGTGGTGGTTAGATTTTCATCTATCATTGCACATAGTATTTACGAGGATTCTCCCAACCGATGCCTTACTTCCGGGACCTGGACTCTCCCAAAGATAACCAATAGAATTATGCCGCAACCTTTAAAGGGAAATGCTGAGCAATAGACCAAACAAATCCTGATAACTCTCTGGCTGTCGCTGTCACAGTAACTTGATGTGCTTTGTTACGGGCGATCATGCGACAGAATTTCCTATGCAGTCGATCCTGAGCCTTACGAGCGATCTGAACAACTTCTTGTGGACACCCTTTCCTGCGCTCAGCCAATGCTCGGTTCACAGCATATCTATTTCGGCAACACCAGGCAGATTCCACTAACACTCTTCGCAGATGAGCATTACCAGCCTTGGTAATGCCGCCACGCTTCACCTTATTCCCAGAACTATATTCCGAAGCCACAAGACCTGTCATACTCATATACTCCCTGGCACTCTTGAAGCGTCTAAAGTCTTGCGTTTCCACCATTAACGTCAGTGCGCTCAAGGTGTCAATTCCCTTCAGGCATCTGAGATATTGTACAGGGATCCGATAAGATTCTGTTTGCGCCAGGTCCTGCAATTGATGGTTAAGTGTTTCCATGCGAGCTTCGGTCTCATCCAATGCTCGCATATGCGCCTCAAAAGTTTGCTGTAATGCGGGCCATTCAAACTTATGCGTTTTCAACCAAGCGCGATGCTCTACACCCCAGGTTCTTGTCTCCTGATATACCAGTCCTTGGCGTAACAGAAACTTCAACAACCGATGCCGACATCTTAACCGGTCTGCCATTGCACCCTCTCGCGCTCGCACCAAGTCTCTATCGGCTTCTTCTTGTCGGGTCGGAACACGAATCTCAGTGAGCTCCCCTGCTCGATACAACCTCGCCAGTTTTTCCGCGTCCCGTCGATCCGTCTTCACACGATCACCGGGTCTTACCGGAATCAGCCCAGGCGCAATCACCACACACTTGTGTCTCATCCGGGTAATTTGACGCTGGACTTCATATCCGCATGGCCCCGCTTCGTAAACAAATTCTACTTCACTCTGCGCCGTCAATCTCTTCACCATTTTTTCAATCGCCTGTGGAGTGTTTTCGATGGTTATTCGTTCCGTAACTTTATCAGAAGTCCTTGGCAGAACAGCGTTTACAATCGTTTCCTTGTGCACATCCATACCAACAATTATTTTGCTATACTGTTTCATGAGTCAGTACCTCCGTGTTATTTTGTGGATAGGTATCCCAACGTTACATCGGGATATAACCCACGATATCAAATAATTACGCGAGTTGCTGGCTCATTCATATTATCTGTAGCTTTGGAAGGAATTCGACAGTCAAGATTCCGTAAAACAAGACGGCCCCATTTCCGTTTTCTTAACCACAGACCAATGAAACCAATGATTTTCTACCCATGGCTTACTATTTTTATTCTGATCACCGCGAGTTCTGATATTTACACTTCTGCCCATCCGGTTGACATCTCACTATTCGGCAAACAAAAAAGCCGCCCACCTATTGGTACTAACCTCAATGGACTCTCTTACTGGAGCACCGAATTGCCGTTCGTGAATTCGTTCAAAACCTCTGGTGATTGGGTCTCCTGTACTGAAGACAACTGCAACGATGGACGACGGCTTGATCTGGATGAGCGCGGTTGGGTGAAGTCACTTAAACCTGGACAGGTCGCACTCACCGTGCTCGTGAGCGATATTCCCCAGTTCCGTGGAACGCTCGCGCGCCGTTGGGTTGTGGAATACGAAGGAACCGGCACGCTGGAATATGGCGAGCAGGCTCGTTTGGTCGAGCAAGGCAATCATCGTGACCTCATAAAGCTGGAAGAGGGCAAAGGCAACGCTACAATAACTCTGACTTCCACCGATCCCAACGACTACATCCGAAACATTCGGGTCACTCCAGAAGGAAACAAATCTAAATCCGATGAACTTTTTAATCCCATATTTCTGGAGAAGCTCAAGGGTTACCGCGCCTTGCGGTTCATGATTTGGATGCTCGGCGAGAGTACCGATGACATTGCAGCGCGAAGATGGAACGAGCGGCCGACTCCTCAGGATGCCCGCTGGACAATCAAGGGTGCGCCGGTGGAGATCATGGTTGCTCTTGCTAACCGTGTCCATGCCGATCCTTGGTTTTCGATTCCGCACGGGGCTGATGACTATTATGTCCGGCATTTTGCCGAGACAGTGCGCGAATCACTCGACCCAATCCTCAAAGTGTATATCGAGTACTCCAACGAGGTCTGGAACGATGTCTACCCGCAGACTATCTATGCCCGTGAAAAAGGCCTTGCGCTCGGCCTGAGTCATGACCCCGGTGAAGCCGCAATCCGCTACTACGCCAAACGCGCGACGGAGATATTCGCGATCTGGGAGAAAGTCTTTCCCAAAGAGCGACTTGTGCGCGTACTGAGCTTTCAGTCTGATGGCTCACCCGAGTATTCCGATGAGGTCGCACTTTCCTTCGGCGAAACCCGAAAACATGTGGATGCGCTCGCCATTGGCCCGTACTTCGGCACCGAACTCGGAGCCGATGACGAGGGAGTAGATCGAATCCGAAAAATGGACCTTGACCAGTTAATGAAGGAACTTGAGAATTCGTATTTACCCAAAGCGAAGGAGCAAATGCTCGCGCACGCATCGGTGACGCGCAAGTATGGACTGCCGATGATTGCTTACGAAGGCGGTCAGCACTTATGGAATATGTCGGGAAAGGAGGATCGGACAGTCACTGCGCTTTTTCACCGCGCTAACCGGGATCCACGCATGGGCAGCCTGTATGCGCGTTATCTACAAGATTGGGCTGTTGCCGGGGGAGGTCTCTTCATGCATCTGCTCGATTGCTCGAACACTCCGGATGCGGGCAATTGGGGTGCTCTGGAGTATATTAATCAACCTCGTGCCCAAGCCCCAAAATATGACGCGCTGATGCAGTTTATTGAGGAGCAGGGTCCGCGCTAGGTATAATATGCAACGTCACTTGACCTCTTGCATAGCATAATTCCACTTAAAAGTTTCCCGCACCATCGCAAACCTCGCGGAATCCGACCGCATCCAAACCGCGCACCTTGCCGAAGCGATCCAGTACCGCACCCTCGACAGAACTAAAAACTGACGGTAAGTGACAAGCGCTGGATATTGCCCAGTTCTTCAGCAGGCGCGAATGATTTTGGACATTCTCGTTTTTTCAAAATCTAAAAGCGCTGCCCAAGAGCAGTGTTAAATCGGTCGCGGGACCAGTCAGTCCTGTCTTTAACCCACAATCCAGATCAACATTTCCAACCAAGGGATAGACGATCCCTACAAGAAGAAAAACAGGATTCAAGCTCTTATTCTCTTCCGGATTTCTATCGATGCCGACATTCATGACGGCTCTGATATTATTGGCAAAAATCATCTCTGAAGCAACGCTGGCATGCCATAAATCTTTTCGCATACCCAGCGTATTCTCGTTTCTATTGTAACCGATGTTCAGGTGGAAAACTTTTGCCCTCAGCTTTTTCGTGGCGATGATGAATCCATGATAGGTGGCCTCTCCATTCCCCAAGCTGTTTTCATGGTCTCCCGTGGGAACGGTGATACCCGGCTTTAAGGCCAGGCTCAAGTTGCCTCTTTCAATAAAGCGCCATTTGACTTCAATCGGGATGTCCGAGATTCCCTGGGCAATGAATTCCGACCCCGCATCCGAAATCTGAAGTCGTTCTAAAGGCAACCCCAGCACGATATCGATCCTCTCCTTTATCCCGCAGGATAGGATGGACGACACGTTTATCCTCTTTTCGACGCCACCTTCTTCCCTGTCATAGCCATATTCACCGTTCAGTTCGAACTGAGCTCTTTTTCCGCCCTGGGTACCAGTATCATCGGTGATGAGCGGATGGCTTGCCACGGCAGGTTGTAAGGAACAGCCGAACAGAATTACTGCGATCACCAACTTTTCAAGATTCCCGGGCCGAACTTTTATCACAGTCATACACCTCTAAAATTCATAGCCTACATTGAACCTTACAAGGTTATCGCTTGCCCGGCTTAGACCGATTCCCAGTTGAAAATGAGTCATGATTCGTGGGGAAATATGGTACACAAGAATCGGTCCCAAATAATGTTCCTGACGAGACGGTCTCAAGTCGAATTTCTTGCTGTCCCCCACTGCTCCAAAAAACTCTACCCCCAATCCCATGGAACCAGCCATTTTGCAGTCGCATTCACCAGTTCCGCTACTGCAATGTCCGCAGTTGCAATTCTTCATGGTCTGTTTACAAGTGCAGTCCGCGTGCGCGGTCTGATGCATATCACAGTGTTCGTTACCTGCCGCCGATTTCATGCCGTGGGAATGGCGCATCACGCCAAAGGCATACCCAAAAGCGGTTTCGCCGCCGCTCATGTCAGTTTCAAGAATGGGGTTGAAAGCGACGTTTATTGGTCCGAAATCTTTTGATAGGATTAACCGGGTCTCAAAAATCCTTTCGCGGTCCGGCTCTTCGGTTTCCGCCACTTTTTCATAGGGAGGGTCGATCCAACCGCTCGTTTCCATCTTAAAGCGTGTTTCCGGGTGCAAATCCTCATACTCTCCATAAACCATGACATTGATGGGGAATTGATTGTCGGTCAATAGCAGGTATCTGTTTTCCCACCGGAATCCGGTGAACTTTCCTTCTCTTTTTTCTGTTTCCTCAAACCATTCGACCATGAATTCAGTGGCATATCGCTCCGTAACGCCATATTCAACTTCGATCATATGGGAAAGATACTCACCCTGCCCCTCTTCTTTTTTGAATTTTGACGGTGCGGTATGATCATTCATCAGCATCAATTCCACCTCACCTTTCTCTATATGGTGGCTATAGGTAGTAAAATATCCGTCCGTGCCCGCAAAGACCTGGTAACTCGACAACAGAATCAACCAAAACCAACTGCCCGCTTTTTTCATAAACATTTGTATCCCTCCTCGTTATTTTCCTCCGACAATCTGAATTCAATGAACCGAATCTACCTTCACGGAACTCAAATCCTGATTTGCGCCCAGCCCCGGCCCGTAAACTCTCCCGGATTCATGAGGCAGCTGCTCAACAGCATTATGAATCAGCTCCTGCAATCCCATGAATTCCTCATGCGTCATATCCAGAGTCACTCTGCCGAACATGAAGTGTATCCGGTCGCAGTTTTCACAAGCAATCACTTTCCCGATGCCCGGGGTCTCCGCCAATGTTCTTCTCATTTTTCACCTCTCATTTACTTTATTGCCGCTATCCGGGTGACATTTAAAAAAAGCCCAACTTTGAATTGTTAAAGTCGGGCTCTGAACTTAAAGTTTCTGGCCTGGAAGGTTCTTATTTATTTCTGCATTGCGCCTATTTTATCTGGAAGTTATTCCATGCAATCAGATCAATTCGCTTACATCGCCTGCATTTCAATTCAACACCCACCGGGGTCAGTCTTGCGAGCAACTGTCCACAGAGACATCGGTGATTCCTCCCGCCGGCAATTGGCGTTGACTTATCTGAATGATCTAACATAATTGCTCCGGATAGTTTGGCACCATCAAATTTACCCCCTCTGTGCTGCCATGTAAAAAGCCCAACCTTGTAACTAGGGTTGGGCTCTAGACTTTATGCCTTTGGCCTTTCATTTTCATCGCATGCTGATTCAGCAGTACATATCAATATTACCATAATTGAAATATTATTTCAATAGGCAAACAAAAAAAAGGTCACACCTTCTTGTTCCCGCACTCTTTGCAGAACCCGAACAGCTCATGGCGGTGGTAGGAAATTGTAAATCCAAGCTTCCTGGATATCTTTTCCTGGATTTTTTCCACTTGCGGCCATCGGATTTCAGTGATTATTCCGCACCCCAGACAAATCAAGTGGTCATGGTGGGGACGGTCCATCTTGACCTCAAACCGCGGTTTCCCCTTGGAATCAGTGACTTCCTCAACCAACTTGCACTCTTCAAGTAGTTTTAGGGTGCGGAACACGGTTATTTTCCCTATCCCTTGTTGTTTGAGGTTCTGATAAATCTCATCCTGACTCAGGTGGTGCTCTGCCCGAAGGAGATAATCCAATATCTTAAGGCGCTGCGGAGTAAAAATCAAGTCTTTACTCTTGAGATACTCTTGGAATATCTGCCGCACTCTTTCTGAATAACCCTTGCGGCCAGCCGTCCAAGTAGGGAAATAGATCAACTCTTTCTTGTTGTTCATTGAAATATTGTTTCATTATATGATACAATCAATTGCATGTCAAGTCCCTTGGGCAAAATTGATTTATCCATCTGATATAAACTTGAGCAAGAAAGAGGGGTGAACGCATGACTGAAAAACACGATCTGTTTAAAAAAGCTCTTCACTTGGAATATTTTCTTATTTTATACAACCTTCTGGAAGCAGCCGCGTCCATAGGCTTCGGATGGAGAGCCGGAAGCATTGCATTGGTTGGGTTTGGATTGGACAGCATTATTGAAGTCACTGCTGCCGGAGCCCTTGTTTGGCGTCTCAAGCAACATGGATTGGGCAACGAGGAGCATGAATCCAAAGCCGAGAAGATGTCGCTGCGCATTGTGGGCATTACTTTTTTTCTACTTGCGGCGTATATCCT
>CAYHWZ010000034.1:0-12467 GCA_964359975.1 uncultured Elusimicrobia bacterium
TCCGCGCCAGGAATAGATGGTCTGGGCGTCGGCGCCCACCACGCAGATGTTCTTGTGCTGTTCAGCGAACAGTTTGGTCAGCACGTACTGCGCACGGTTGGTGTCCTGATACTCGTCCACCAGAACCCATTGAAACCGTTCCTGATATTTCTGCCGCAATGCCGTATGCGCGTAAAGGAACTGCACTGTTCTCATAATGAGGTCGCCGAAATCCAGCGCGTTCGCGCGGTCCAGTTTTTTCTGATACAGCTGATACACGGACGCCATCACTTCTTTGGACGGGTCGCGTGAAACGTCCGCGTTGATGGCAAATGATTCCGCGTCGATCAGTCGGTCTTTTTCTCTGGAAATTTGCGAGGCAATGTGTCCGGGATTGAGTTTTTTATCGTCGAGGTGCAGTTCGCGCAGGCACTCTTTGATCACTTTTTTCTGGTCATCATCGTCATAAATGGTGAAATGGCGGTCGAGTCCCGCGCCCTGTCCTTCTACACGCAAAAACTGTGCGCAGAAGGAATGGTAAGTGGATATCCACACTCCGGACGAACTGTTCCCGGACAATGCGTGCACGCGCTGTTTCATCTCGCCCGCGGCTTTGTTGGTGAACGTGACCGCCAGAATGTGCCACGGTTTCACTCCCATGCTCAGCAGGTGCGCAATCCGGTGCGTGATAACGCGTGTCTTGCCGGAACCTGCGCCGGCCAGTATCAGCAGCGCGCCTTCACCGTGCGTCACTGCTTCCCGTTGCGGCTCGTTCAGGGTGCTGAGGTCAATTCCTGAGGTCTTGTCAGCGGTGTTCATGCTTTTTGTTTTTCCGGTTCGGGGGCGGTTTCTTTGGGCACCCAGAAACTGAACGTAGTGCCTTTGCCCACTTCGGATTGCACGGTGATTTCTCCTCCGTGCGACTCAACAATGTGTTTGACAATGGTGAGTCCCAGCCCTGTGCCGCCTTTGGTTCCCGGCACCTGCTTGAATTTTATGAAAACTTTGTCGAGCGAGTCAGGCGGTATTCCTTTGCCGGTATCGCGCACTGCCACGGTCAGTCGTTTTCCCGTGTCCGTGACCAGCACATCTATCCTGCCTCCGCCGGGGGTGAACTTGAGCGCGTTGTCCACCAGGTTCCCAATCACTCTTTCCAGCAAATTTCCGTCGGCAAACAGATGAAACCCGTTTTCGTTCCCGTCGGATTCAAACTGCGATGAAAGTTTGATGTTGTGCTGGTGCGCCGTGCCCTGCAGAGACTCGACGATCTGGTTCACCGACGCGGCAGCGTTCCAGTCGTTCTTGTTCAGACTCATTTTGCCTGCTTCCAGTTTCGCCATGTCCAGAATATTGTTGATGAGTTTCAGCACTTTGGTGGTGGAATTGTCCATCACTCCGAGATAATGTTTCTGCTGGTTGTTCAGTTCTCCGATATCTCCGTCAATGAACAGTTTGAGGAAGCCCCGCACCGACGTGAGCGGGCTCTTCAGGTCGTGCGTGATGGAATGCACAAAATCGTCTTTCATATTCTCCAGCTCTTTTTCCAGCGTGATGTCGCGGATGACTGTCACCCATCCCAGCGCTTTGCCCGCCGCAGTCGTCACAATGCTTCTGGAAAGCCGGACGTGCAGGTTGCCGTTGGGCCGCGGAATCTGAAATTCCCGGTCCGGAGCCCGCATCCCGCCTTCAAGCATTTCGCGGAACTCTTCCCGCACGCCCTCGTCTGTTATGTAGTCCAGAAATTTCTTCGTATATGGAAAATGTTCATTGATGTTCAGCATCAGTTTGGCCGAATCGTTGACCAGCATGATGCTGCCTTCAAAATCCGTCATCACAATGCCGTCTTCGATGGAAAACAGAATGCCCTGCAGTTTGGTTTTTTCGCTCAATAGCTGGTCCGCCTGCATCTCATGGTAACGTTTCACTTCCGATGACATGGTGTTGAACGCGTTGACGAGTTCCGCCAGTTCGTCCCGCGACGCAATCTCAATCCTCGGCGCAAACCCGGTCTCTTTCACCTGTCCCATGGCTGAGACCATCTGCCGTATCGGTGTAAGCAGCATCTGCGACATGGTGACAGCCATCAATGTGCCGATACCGAGTAAAATCAACAGCGTAAACAGTTTGCGCTGGATAAATGCCCTGTTCTCCTGTTCCAGACGCTGTCGGTCAAAGTTCACCAGCAGCGTATAAAGAATCTTGTTGCCTGAACGTACCGGCAGGATTGCAGTATAGTCCGTCTTGTATATCTGACGCACAGTGAACGATTCTATTCCAATCGGGCTGAACTTTTCGAGCGAACCCATCAGTCCCTGGTCGCCGATACCTTCGTCCAGTATCCGCACAAGGCGGACGCCTGCAGGTTTACCATCGGGGCCATAGATGGCCAGCGCGTTGATGTCGGTTTCGTAACGGCTGTAAGTGGGTCTGCCTTTCCAGGAATAAACCAGATTGTGCAGAATGGATGCTAATGCGCGGTCAAGCTGTTTGCGCGGTTCCGGACGGCTGAGATTTGTAAAATCCACTTTGTGTCCGGACAGCCATGCGTCCACAATATTTGTCTGGCGCCGCAATTCGCTTTGCACCGCCTGTCTGTCCTCATGATACTCCACAGCAAAAATAATCATCGCGGTCAATCCGGCCACCGATACCATCACCATTACGAATTTCGCAGTGAGAGGAAGCGGCAGGTTCAATATCTTGCGCACCAGATACGCGGCCGGCGCCATGCAGACAAGTATGAATACCAGCGAACCCATCAGCAGGTTAAAGAAAAATATGACGGGTTTCACCGTGTGTATGACCAGTATGGAGTTCTTCGTGTCCGGGTTGACCACATCCGCGGAAATGGTGTCGGGATTGTTTGTATCGAGGAACCACGCTTCATTCGCCGTCGGGTTCCATTCGTCCGGGTTCACCAGATATTTGTACGCGGTCCGTCCTGCCGGCATGGGATACGAGCCCCGCCACACGCCGTCTTTGTCTTTATTAAGGAAAAACCGGTTCTTGCGGTTCCTGTCCGCGCCGGCCCAGTGGTCGAAATCGCCGGTAATCACTATTTTCTGTGCATAGGACGGTGCTTTCTTGAACTCAAAGTTCACGGTCTGTTCAGCTTTTTGCCGGATAACGGAATTTTTCCCGCCGAACCCGTCGTCTTCCAGTTCCGCGCCCGTGTCTTCGAACCATTGCTTCAGTTGTTCGCGCGGTTTCATGGTGATGAAAAATTTGTACTCGTACCTCGACGGAGGCAGCGAGATCATCAATTCAAAAACTCCGTCTTTGTCCGGGTCTTTCAGTTCGTAAGTGGGGTCAGGATGCTGCCAGTTGTTGAAACTGCCTGAACAAAAAACTTTGTCCCCGTAGTCCGGCGGTGTGAATCTGAGCACGCGCGGCTGAGTGAGCCATGCTTCGGTACTGTTTAAAATAAAGTACCCCAGCGCCCAGACTGCGCTCGTGACCGCCAGCCAAAATAATTCCCGTCTCAGCGTCATGTCATATCCTTAATCTCTAATAATAACAGGAATTCTTCTCCACCGCAAGCAACATTCACCTCCTCCCCCTTGCTTGCCCGCCGAAGAGGAGGGAGGGGGGAGGTTAGGTGGGGGTGAAACTGCAGTCTTGTTCACACACTTGTCGATTGTCATGATATTTTACCCTGAATTACTCTACCATCCGTTTCAGCATCACGATCGCCTTTTCATTTTTCGGGTCGCGTTTCAGCACCTGTTCAAATTGCAGCGCAGACTCCTTTATTTTTCCCTCGAAATAGTACGCCTGCCCCAGATTCACCCGCGCGTCAATATTTTCCGGGTCAATTTCAATCGCTTTGCTCCACCATTGTATCGCTTCCCCGCGCCGTCCTATCGTATAGAAAATATTCGCAATGTTGTTCGGCGGTCCCTGCGCCGCTGGATTCAGATTGAACGCTTTCGCATAAGCAGCCGCAGCTTTTTCCGCAATCGCATGGTCGTTCATCTTGCGTCCCTGCGCGTCCTGCCGCTGGATCTCCTTTGCGTAAACATATCCGAGCTTTTCCCAAAATTTCCATTGGTCCGGCTGTTCGTGCGTCAGTTTTTCCAGTTCGCTGATAGTTTTTGCCGAGTCCAATACTTTCTGGTCAAAAAAGTCCGGGGTCTGGTCCATCGCTCTCCGCGCCAGGTACGGACGCACCAGCGCAGGCCAGAGTCCGGGTCCCGCGGCCGAGGTTTTCTGCCATTGCCACTCGCCCTGCCCGCCGGAACTGAATTCGTACACGCCTGCAAGATACACTCGGAGTGGGTTGCTTTTTATTCCGAACACTCCGCTCAATAAAAGCACAGCGGCGAGACAAACGGCTTTCAGCAGTGCGCTGCCCGGCCCGGCGGTCCACTCAAATCTGAACGGACGCGCGAAATATCCTGCGGCAATCCCCATCGCCAGGAAAATGTATGTGGACGAAACAATGAACCGCATGTCCACGGAAAAAAAATTCTGCACCAGAAGCGCCGTTGCCCCGCAAGTGATCCCGCTGAACAGATAGAGTCCCGTATCTTCTGCGGAAAAAATATATTTCAAGGCAAAGAAATAAAAGACTATCAGCACGGACATGAACACCGCAAAACCCGTGATGCCGGATTCCGCCAGTATCTGCAGATATTCGTTGTGTGCGTCGTTTACAATGCGTTCCCGCTGAGGGTAAACTCTTTTCAGTTCTTCCGACGCGTATTGGGGGAACTCTATATGAAATGTCCCGTATCCAGTGCCGAAAATCGGATGCGCTTTCCACATTTTCAGCACGTCTTTCCATATCAGCGTGTGCGTCTGGCTCGTGGCAGTGACGCGCGATTCCGTCAGGGCCGTATTTACTTTGGCAATCAATCCGCGGTATTGACTCCTGCCGGCCGCAAAGAAAATCAGCACTGCCAAAATAACGCTTGCGCCCAGCAACAGCTTCTTCGCCTGCCAAAGACCGCGCGTCCACGCCCATCCGCGTTTCCATTCCAGAACAACATAAAACAAAGCCAGCGCAATCGGCAGAGATAAAAACGCCGCGCGCGTGCCGGTATAGAATAAGGCCCAGAGCGAAACAACAATCCCTCCCGCCAGCGTCAGTTTCAGCATCCATTTCCGCGTCTCAAGCATCCATCCGATGAGAAACGGCACGGATATAATGAGAAACGCGGCAAAAAATATCGGATTTCCGAATGTGCCGAAAACGCGGTCCATCTTCGGCACCATGATAGTTCCCACCCCTCCGCTCTTCTGCAGTACGCCGTAAATGGCAATCAGGATGAGTCCCGCCAGCCAACCGGACAGGGAAATCCTGCGCATTTTTTCCGCGCGCTCGCCGCTGCACACCTGCACTGCCGCAAAGTATGCCCCGACGGAAAAAATCATCCGCTGGAACTCGCTCGACGCCACCGACGGGTTCGCTGATGCTCCGTAAAAAAACGACGCTGTGACTGTGTATGCCAACAGCGGGATGTCCAGCGGTGTGCGGTAAACAACAAATTCTTTGTCCAGAATTTTGGATACAGCCCAGGCCACACAGCACAGTATCAGTCCCGTGCCAAGCGCAATCAGTTTCCAGCGGTTCAGTTTTTCATCGGGAAACAGCGGAGAAAAGAAAAGCGTCAGCGCCAATATCACCGCAGGAGCATAAACGCGGAGCGCGGTTGTTACTGAGGATGTCCCCGCTTCCTGCACCTGCTGACGCTCCAGATACTTCTTCTTTTTCTGTTTCATTGCGCTGCCCGCTTTTGCAGGGACAACCGTTTGGCGCGCTTCAGTTCGTTCTTCTTAAGGATATGTTCCTCCAGCCGCTGAAAGAAAAAGTGCGCGCCTTTTCCGTCCGCCACAAAGTAAAGGTATGGTGTGTCCGCAGGAAAAAGCGCAGCTTCCAGAGATTTCACTCCGGGATTACAGATGGGGCCCGGCGGCAACCCTCTCCGCCGGTAAGTGTTGTACGCAGAATCAATTTTCAAGTCTGCGTACGTTATCCGGTCTTTCCAGAATTTGCCCTCGCCAATCGCATACTGCACCGTAGGGTCAGCTTCCAGCGGCCATTTTTTTTTCAGCCGGTTGTGATAGACCGACGATATCACCGCCCGTTCCGCGTCTATTTGCGCTTCCCGTTCAATAATGGATGCAAGTGTCACAGCTTCCCGGCGTGTCATTTTTAATTCACGCGCGCGGTTTTCCAGCCGTCCGTCAAATTTCTGCTCAAAGGCGTTCAGTAGCATGCGTCCGGCACTTTCCGATGATAAATCAGTTTCAAAAAAATAAGTTTCCGGGAAAAGCATGCCTTCATGCCCGCCCTTCCTGGCCCATTGAAAAAATGTCTCGCGGTCTGAAATGATTCCCTCGTTTTCCAGTTTCTCTCCCATTTGGTAAGCGCTCCATCCTTCGGGAAGTGTCACTTTTGTCCGGTACGTTTCGCCGGCTGATATTTTAGCAAGAATCTGCCGGTAACAGTCCCTGTCCAGTTGGTATGTCCCGTGCCGGAGTTTCGACATTTTCCCCGAAATCCGCGCCAGAACCAGAAAAAAAACCGGAGAGCGCACAGCTTTTTCATCATGCAATATTTCCGCAATCCGGCGCGGCGTACTGCCTTTGGGAATCTTTACCATCACCGTCTGTCCGCCCGACGGCCAAAGCCGCGGTTTTGCAATCCAATATATGCCAAAAACCAAAACACCCGCAGTCAGCGCCAAAGCCAGCATCACTGCCCGCACTTTGTTCATCCGCGCTTGTATTCCGCCGAGTCCATGTAACTCCTTAAGATCATGCACGCAGCCATGGAGTCAATGTTCTTCTTTCGTTTAGAGCGGGACATGTCCATTTCGCCGATTAAAATGTTCTCAGCTTCCTGCGTAGTGTATCTCTCGTCCCAGAATTTCAGTTCCACTCCGCACCGCGCGCGGATAGTTTCGGCAATCACCTTGCAATTTTCCGCGGCCTTGCCGTGCGTCCCGTCATCCCTCGTCGGCAATCCCACCAGGATCAAGTCCACAGATTTTTCCGCCGCAATTTGTTTAAGCTCATCAGCCAAAGTTTCCCGGTTTTTGTAAGGCAGGTACCCGTCCGGCTGGGCAAACATTCCCATTGGATCCGAAATCGCCAGCCCCACTCTTTTTGTGCCCAAATCCACTGCCAGAATGCGGCGCGGTTTCAAGGCCGGATTTTGGTTTGCGGCGCTGAGTCGGGTTTGCGGGCCAGATTCATCCCGCCCGCGTCCATCATCTGTGACACTGTCATAAAAGTGTACCCCCGTCTGCGCAGTTCCGTGATCAGTTCCGGCAGAGCAGCCAGTGTGTTTTCTATTCCCGAATGCAGAAGCACGACTCCGTTTTCATGCAGATTCCTGAGCACTCGCGTTTTAATCAGTTCAGCCGGAGGATTGGCGTGATCGCCGGGCGCAATGTTCCACATCACCATGCGGTATCCCAAATCATTCGCGCGGGCCACCACCTGTCCGTCGTACTGTCCGCCCGGAGGCCGGAAAAATTTCATCGGCTGGTCTGTAATCGCCTGCACAATCCGGTGCGTCTGGTCCAGTTCATGGTCAAATTCTAAATGAGACAAACGGCTGAGGTTGCGGTGCGTATAGGTGTGGTTCGCCAGTTCGTGGCCATGTTCAAAAATCCGCTGAATCAGTTCAGGGTAATGTTCCGCCTGTTTCCCGACAACAAAAAAAGTCGCCTTCACATTCTCTTTGTCCAGCAATTCCAGCAGCCGGTCAGTCAGTTTCGGGTGCGGACCATCATCGAAAGTGAACGCAATCCGTTTCATATCCGTGCCCGTCCATGTGGGGGAAATGCCTGTTGCCACTTTTCCCTGCTCTTTCGACGGTTTCGAAACTTCGCCCGCCAACGTCATGATTTTAACGGAATTGTTCCTGCGCGGTACCTCCGGCTTGTTTTTCTCCGTCAACAGAGTTTTCACCGCAGTCTGCACGGGTTTTTCTTCCATCACGATATTCGCGTCCGCGTCCGGCTTTTTCTGCGAAAAGAAAAGCGCATAAAAAATCGTCCCTGCCAATGCCAGCAAAAGAACGATATGGTATCTCTTCAATTCAATTCGCATCAATATTTTTCAGCGGAAAGTTTTTCAGTATGGTATATTGCGGCCCGTCAGGCATGAGCCGGCTTTGAAAAAGAGTCATCCCGTTCACATCGAACCTGCCGAAAGAAAAAGCCGAGTATTGGTTGACAATATCTTTAAGTCCGGCATCCGGCCTGGTCCCGAACCGCGCCAGTGTCAGATGCGGCGAAAACGGTTTGTCCGACGGCGCCAACCCTTCACGGACTGCCGCGCTTTCTACAGCGTCCGCAAGTCCGGTCAACTTTTCGTCAACGCCCGCCCACAGCACCCGCGCATTCATAATATTCGGAAAACATCCGGCGCCTTTCACTTCCACTTCAAAATGGTTGCACCGGCCGGCCGCTTCACTCAGAGCGTTTTCCAAAGTTTCAATCTGGTCCCCGGTCACTTCGCCGAAAAATTTGACAGTCAAGTGCAGATTCTCTTCCCGCACCCATTTTACTTTTATGTGTCTGCCAAGCGTCTTTTCCGCAGCCAGCCGAAACTCAGCCAGCTTCCCGCGCACTTCCTCCGGTATCTCTATCCCTGCAAAAAGCCGCAAACCAGATCGCCGGCCCCGGACGTGGTAATACCCAAATCCGCACTCTCGGCTCGGAAAATTCTCCCGGATTTAATCGCCTGTTTCACCGCATTATTCACTGTGCTTGCCGCAGAATTTTCGCCCAGATAATCCAGCATGAGCCCCAGTGCCAATATCGCCGCCAACGGATTCGCCAGCCCTTTACCCGCAATGTCCGGCGCGCTCCCGTGCACCGGCTCAAACAGCGCCTTGCACCGGTACTTTCCCGCGCCCTTTTTATCGTCGGAAGCGCAAATGTTCGCGCTCGATGCCAACCCCAACCCGCCGGAAATAATCGCGCCCAGGTCCGTCAAAATATCTCCGAATATATTGTTCGTCACCACCACGTCAAAAATCTCCGGTTTACGCACAAAGTCCATGCACGCCGCGTCAATGAACAGTGCGTTCCGTTTCACTTCCGGATATTCCGCGCCCACTTCATCAAACGCGCGCCGCCAAAGATTGTGCGCGTACGTCATCACGTTCGCCTTGTCCACCAGCGTCAGATATT
The DNA here is from genome assembly GCA_964359975.1 of uncultured Elusimicrobia bacterium. GTDB lineage: Bacteria > Elusimicrobiota > Elusimicrobia > 2-02-FULL-39-32 > 2-02-FULL-39-32 > CAYHWZ01. The sequence continues at coordinate 9,132 of CAYHWZ010000034.1, forward strand.
TCCCCGGCCTGTGTTTCTTGCAATATTCAAACGCGTACCGCAGACATCTCTCCACACCTTTACGCGTGTTAATGTCTTCCTGCACCGCCACTTCGTCCGCCGTTCCCTTCTTAAAAACTCCGCCGATACCCGTGTACACGCTCTCCGTATTTTCGCGCACCACCACAAAATCAATGTCACGCGAAGTCTTGTTCTTCAGCGGTGTGAACGCGCCTTCGTAAAGCATGCACGGTCGCAGATTGATGAACAGGTCCAGCTCAAACCTCAGCTTAAGCAATATCTCCCGTTCCAAAATGCCCGGAGGCACGCGCGGGTCTCCCACCGCGCCGAGAAAAATCGCGTCGCAGTCCGACAGTTCCGCAAATGTCTTGTCCGACAGCGTCTCGCCGGTTTTCAGATAATGCGCCGCGCCCAGACTGTACTCTTTTATATGAAGTTTGGATTTTATCTTCCCGGAAAGTTTGTCCAAAACTTTGAACGCTTCTTTCGTGACTTCCGGCCCGATCCCGTCGCCCGCTATGACCGCAATCTTATGTTCCGTACCCGCATTTTTCAAGCTGATTTTCCCTCCACCTTAACGATTTTTTTCCTTCGGCGCAGCCAGTTTCAAAGAAAGTTCATCCATCTGTTTCGGCGTCACGGCCGACGGCGAACCTGACAGCATGCATATCCCCTTTTGCGTTTTCGGAAATGCAATTGTGTCGCGTATGGAATCTTCGCCCAGCAAAATCGCCGTCATTCTGTCCAGTCCCAGCGCTATCCCTCCATGCGGCGGCGCTCCGAATTCCAGCGCGTCCAGCAAAAATCCGAATTTTTCTCTCGCCGACTCTTTCGAAATGCCCAGCGTCTTAAACACCTGTTCCTGCAGTTCGCTCTGATGGATACGGATGGACCCGCCGCCCAGCTCAGTCCCGTTCAGCACAATGTCGTACGCCCGCGCCCGCACTTTCTCCGGCGCAGTTTCCAGCAAATCAATGTCCGGCGCCGCAGGTGAAGTGAACGGATGATGCATCGCTGACCACCGTTTCTCCTCCGCGTCCCATTCCAGAAGGGGGAAATCCACCACCCACACCAGTTTGTACGGCCCGTCCGCCGTCGTCTTAAACTGCGGATACCGGCGGTTCAGTTCCACTCTCAGCATTCCCAAAATTCCCGACACGCTCTTCCAATCGCCTGCGCCGAAAAACACAATGTCCCCGCCCTTCGCCCCGGTCTTCTGCGCAATCTTGTCCAAATCCTCTTTGGCAAAAAATTTCACAATGCTCGATTCCGCGCCCGCGTCAGAAAATTTCATCCAGGCCAAACCCTTCGCGCCCTGCCGCTTCACAAATTCCGTCAAATCGTCAATCTCCGCGCGCGAACATTTCGCCCCGCTCTCCAGCCGTATCGCCCTTACCACCCCGCCCGCTTTCACCGCCGACGCAAATACCTGAAACCCGCACCCGCCCAGTTCCGTGGTCAAATCTTGTATCTCCATCCCATACCGCAAATCCGGCTTGTCGCTCCCGTACCGGTCCATCGCCTCACGGTAACTCATCCTCGGTATCGGCGTCTCGCATTTTTTGCCCGCCGCACGGAACGCTTCCGCCACCAATTTTTCCGTCACAGCCATCACGTCATTTTCCTCGACAAAAGACATCTCAAGGTCAATCTGCGTAAATTCCGGCTGCCTGTCCGACCGCAAATCCTCATCGCGGAAACACCGCACAATCTGATAATACCGTTCCATCCCGCCCACCATCAAAATCTGCTTGAACAATTGCGGCGACTGTGGTAGCGCGTAGAAATGTCCCGGATTCAGTCGAGACGGCACCAAAAAGTCCCGCGCCCCTTCCGGTGTGGATTTCGTCAAAAAAGGAGTTTCAATTTCCAGAAAATCGTCCGCGTTGAGCGCATTCCGCACAGCTTTCACAATCTCGTGTCTCAGCCGGATGTTGCGCTGCAGCGGCGGTCTGCGCAAATCCAGGTACCGGTGCGCCAGCCGCACTTCCTCCGACGCCTGCGAAAAATCCGAAATCTCAAACGGCAGCGCGCGCGAACGGTTCAGCACCTCGATCCCGTCCGCAATCACTTCCACATCGCCCGTCGGTAAATTCTTGTTTTCCGTTCCCTGCGGCCTCATTGATACAGTGCCCGAAATCTTCACCACAAATTCCGATCCCAGCGATTCCGCAATCTTGAAGACCGACGCATTTTCCGGACGCGCCACTGCCTGCACAATCCCGCTCCTGTCCCGCAAATCAATGAACAGTACCCCGCCGTGGTCCCGTACCGAATGAACCCACCCGCACAGAGTAGTCTTCTTTCCCGCGCTCTCTTTTCTCAGCGACCCGCAATATTCAGTTCTCAGCATAATTCTTAATTATAGATAATGCAGAGCCCGAATAAAAGCGCACGCTCTTCACACAATCGTCCAAATAAAATATAATCAATATACCATGACCAGGAAAATCGCAGTATTCGCCGCCGTGCTGTTCATCGCGTTGCGCACCGCTCTGTTCTCCGCGCCGGCGCCCGTTAAAGTGGACGAAGAAAAATTAATCCCCAACATCCGCAAATCACTTTCTGTCCCGCTCAACTGGAGCATCCGTATCACCGGTGTCCAACAGTCGCCCATTCCCAATATTTATCAAGGCGTCCTCGAACTCGCCGCGGATAAAAACCAGCGCAGCCAGCTCATCTTCATCTCAACTGACAATAACCATTATATAGTAGGAAACATCTTCGATGCCAACACCGACCTGGACGAAGTCCGCAAGAGTCTCATCATGCTGAAAGATGTCCCGATCCGCGGAAACCCCGACGCGCCGGTCACTATTGTGGAGTACCTTGACCTGCAATGCGAATCCTGCAAAGTGGCCCACGATTTGTTGAAAAAAGAGAATCTGCTGGAAAGTTATAAAGGTAAAGTCCGTCTTGTCTACAAATTTTTTACACCTACACCCGTGCACCACTGGGCCGAGCAGGCCTCTCTCGCATGCTGGTGCGCCCGCAGTCAAAAAACCGAAACTTTTTTAAAAATGATGGATTCAATTTTTGAAAAGCAGAACGAAATCAGACCGGAAAATGTGGCGGAAAGAGTGACCGGCTTTGCCCAGCTTCACGGCCTGAACGTAAAAACTTTTAAGGAATGTCTGGAAAAGAAAATCCCCATGGACCGTCTCCAAGCCGATAAAAATGAAGCCGACAGTATCGGCATTTTTTCAACCCCCACATTTTTTGTGAACGGTCGAGTCATCCGTGGCCAACCCGACATCTCCCAGCTCCGCCTACTGATAGACCAGTTCCTAGCTCAACCTCAAAAGTAATTCCCTGCCCCTTACCCCGCCATCAAAT
>CAYHWZ010000035.1:0-12378 GCA_964359975.1 uncultured Elusimicrobia bacterium
CGCCAAAATCCCCGCAGTCAAGAATTCATTTATTTTCGGCGCAGTAAATTCATCCAGCGCGACGGTGACAGTGAACGGTTCTACTGTCATCCCGTACCGAACCGGTTCCTATTTAACCATGATTCCCTTCACCCCGGGCGAATTCAAAATCACCGCGCGCGCAGAGTCCGGCGGCCAAAGCACCGAAACCGTCCGCACCGTAATCGTTGCGTCCCCCACACCTTCCATCCCCGCAGGCACACTCGCCATAGTGCCGGACAGCCCCATGCCCGCAGTGGACATGACCGTTACCGACGGAGACATCGTCCCCGTACGGTTCCGCGGCACACCCGATTCACAGGCAGAGTTCCGCGTCAATTATCTGAGAGGACCGACCGGAGACTGGCAATACATGCACGACAAAAACAGCGGACAGGGCCTGTACGAGTCCCAGGTAGTCATTGGCCCCGAAACCCGCCGCAGCCATTTTGAAATCGAGTACCGTCTCACCGACGCGTCCGGCAAACATAAAAAAGCCGTCTCGCCCGCCAAAGTGAAAGTGCAGAACAAAACTGACTTCACCCAACTCGAAATTATTTCCGACGAAGCCGTAGTCCGCGCCGGACCCATTGTCGGCTCCGAACAAATGGGCTACGACCTCTTCCTCCCCAAAGGTTCCCGTGTCCTTTCCGACGGACGTGCCGGAGTCGAGCACCGCCTGCGCCTTGCATCAACCGAATCCGGCTGGTCCGACGAAAAAAATTTCAAAGTCTTGCCCGCTTACGTCCCATTCCCCCGTACAGTCGTGGACATAATAAAAATCCAGCACAAAAAGCGCAGCGCCGTCATCAGTATCGAAACCAAAGACCCGGTCCCGTTCCGCATCCGCGAATCGCGCGACCTGAAAACACTCACACTTTCCCTGTATTACGCCGTGTCCAACATAGACCGCGTGCGCTACGACACCAATACCGACGACCGCCTCATACAGGAGCTCCGCTGGTCCCAGCCGACTGCCGACAAATTTGACCTGGATTTTTTGTTAAAGGAGAAAATCTGGGGATACGACGTGCGTTACGACAACGGACGCTTGATATTGGAAATACGTTTCAGCCCGGCCGGTTCATCGCTTAGCGGCTGGCAAATCGCCATTGACCCTGGCCACTCGCCGCAAATCGGCGACGGAGCTATCAGCCCGCAGAACGTGACCGAGGGGGAAGTGAACTACAAAGTCGCTGCATGCCTGAAGGAAAAACTGGAGTCGCGCGGCGCAAAAGTTTTCATGACCCGCACATCCGACGAAACCGTCCCGCTCCCCGAACGCGGCCGCCGTGCCTGGCAAGCGCGCGCAGACCTGTTTATTTCAGTGCACGCCAACGCCTTGCCCGACGGCGCCAATCCTGCCGACCGTTCCGGATACAGCGTATTCTATTTCCAGCCGCACAGCGAAGAGTTCGGACGTCTCGCGCACGAGTCCCTGACCCGCACTCTAAAGACCAACGACGACGGATTCTATTACGGAAACTTGGCCGTCTGCCGCACCACCCAGATGCCCGCTATTTTGGTGGAGACTGCCTACCTCATCCGCCCCGACGAAGAAGAACAATTATTGAGCCGCGATTTCCAGTGCAAAGCCGCCGAATCCATCGCCGACGCCGTCTCCAACTTAGCCCGTAACAGATAACCGCCCCAAGTTCCTTCTCCTTGAAAAGGAGAAGGACAGGATGAGGATTTCATTTATTGTCGTTGTTTTTCCTCAGGCGCCCTTGACAACTCCGCCATATTCTGATATTCTTAAATTAAGAATATAAGAATTTGAAAGGAGTCCCGTATGAACCGTTCCCTGGTCCGGACCCATCACCAAATCACCATTCCGGAAGAAATCCGAAAACAAATCCCTATAGAAGTCGGAGACCCTGTCGAAATCTACGCCACTCCAACCGGTGAAATCGTCATAAAGCCCCTCAAAGCCATAGACCCATCCCAGTCCTGGTTTTGGACCAGAGAGTGGCAGGAAAATGAGAAGCATGCAGACGAAGATATCAAGAAGGGCCGATTGAGCCGCAAGTTTTCCTCGGCAAAGGAACTGACCAAAAATCTCGAAAGCGGCAAATTGTGAAGGCGCAGTACACTCACACTTTTCTAAAAGACTACAAGAAAATGCCTTCAGTGATTCAAAAAGCGTTCGAGGGCAAACTGGACTTTTTGCTGAAGAACACGAACCACCCGTCCCTGCGCGTCAAAAAAATCCAGGGCACATCAGGCAGGATATGGGAAGCTAGCATCACCATGAACTACAGATTAACCTTTCAAATGACCGAGGACACCGTTCTTCTGCGCCGCATGGGCACACACGACATCCTAAAGCGCCCCTGACCTGGTCTCCGTGAAATAAAGGACATGGCTGTACGTCCCAAAGAAATCGGCTGAAGACCGCAACGAGCAATATAGTTATAAAATCATGAGTGTCCCCCGTTCCTCACCGGACATTTTCCGCCACTCGGGCATTTGTCTTGACGCTTCCAACCTTTTGGGGTATACTTTAACTTAATGACGACTGTGAAATCTGATTCTGAAACCGGTGGCGATATTGTCTCTAAACTTTGATGGGACTATCAGAAGGCAAGAGAAAATCACCGAAAACATGGCATAACATTTGAAGAAGCCGTCACAGTGTTCGGCGACCCGTTGTCGCTTACTATACACGACAATGCGCATTCAAGCCGCGAGGAACGATTTGTAATTATGGGACAAACAAAAAGCGGCAGGGTTCTCGTCGTTGTCCATACTGAGCGCGGCAATCATATTAGGATTATCAGCGCCCGCGTTGCGACAAAAAGGGAGAAAATTAGCTATGAAGAAGAATGAACCAGCCATGCTGGCAGAATACGATTTTAGCAAAGGGGTGCGGGGTAAATACGCCAGAAGGTATGCGCAAGGAACAAATCTGGTGGCTTTGTCCAACGAAGTCGCAAAGATATTCCCTGATTCAGAATCCGTAAACGAAGCGCTGCTTGTCCTCGCAAAGATAACCCTCAGAAAACGTTTTGCCGCTTAACAGGCGGTTCTGTGCCCCATCCCGGTTCCGCGAGACTTCCCTTCAAATCGCGGTCAAGCGGAAACGATAGTAAAGTGCACCGTCGGCCGGAAAATATGCGAGAGCAAATAGTAAAATTGTGAGTGCCCCCTATTTCCATGCGAAAAGTATTATTTGAAGATTTTAAAATTGTATTTTACGCACTATTGCTTTCAATTTTCGTGGAGTTTGTCTTCCTGCCGCGCTTGCTCAATATGTCCCTTATAAGCAGACTTATCAGCTCGGAAAATAAAACATTGTTATTAGGGGTCACAGCTGGTACGATAATATTACTACTTTATTCATGGGAAAGTGCAAATGACTTGTGGAGGAGATATAGAAATACCTATTCACTGGAAAAATTTAAACTAATTTTCCCCGATCATTTAGTGTTTTTCTTTATTTTCTGTGCAGTTCTCAATGGTTTAGGCAACATATCTTTAAACATGTCATCCACGTTTAGGGCATATATAGAGGTAAATTGCATAATAGTATTGGTGTGGATTATATCAAGCTATCTCTATCAAAGAAAAATTGGTCAGACTCAAAGTGCCTCCTTCGATCCTCTTTCCGATGAACCAATTGACAGTGACGACAAGGATCTTTTAGGGCGGGTCAAATTTGTGGATGGCCTGTTTAATGAAATTGAGAATTTTCCCTCAAAAGATTCTTTTGTATTTGGTCTGTATGGTAATTGGGGTGATGGTAAAACATCTGCCCTTAGAATGCTGAAGAGAAGAATAATCTCGAGTCAAGCTTATTTGCTTGTTGATTTTGACCCGTGGTACTTTACAGATGACGAAACAATCCTGTCCGCATTCTATAACCAGGTCGAGCAATCTATTCAACAAGATTTTTTGTTCCCAAGTCTAAAAAGCATTATTGCCAGGTATCAAAGATATATATCTTTCGGATTTAGAAACTCTGGGCTGGATGTCAGTTTTTTGCGCGATGTTGAATCCTTGGAAGAGACAAAACGAAGAATAGCGGAATATATTGCTGCAACTAAAAGGAAGATGGTTGTGCTTATAGATAATGTTGATAGACTGCAACCAACGGAAATATTGACCGTATTTAAGCTTGTAAGACTTCATAGCAATTTCCCAAACACCATATTCATACTAAGCATGGATGATACTCGTGTTGAAAATCTGCTCGAGAACCAGTGGTTGACACGGGGGGATGTTGATGGAAAAACGCTAAATCTAGTACATAGGAAAATTGGTGATGTGGGCTAGAGACTACATAGAGAAAATAGTTCAAAAACCGGTTCCTTTGCCTAAAGTCCGACAGGAGCAGGTAGATCGTTTCTTCGAACAACAAATTGGATTATTCTTTAACGAAGTGGGTATTTCAAAAGAAGAAAAGGCAAAACTTGAGTCAACATTTCCATATGTTTATCAAACGCAAATTACAAAGCTTATAAGGAATTTGAGAGGGGTTAAAAGATATCTTAATGGCTTACGTTCGACCTTGCCCCCTATAAAATCAGAAGTATCTATCTATGATTTCCTCATTCTCGAGCTGATTAGAATCTTTTATCCCAGAGTTTATGATGATATTTGGGAGAATCCATGGTATTATATCCCCTCCTACGGGGGCGGAGTGTCGTTAATCTTTGCCCGATTCTCAAGTAATGAAGATGAAAAATTGAACAAAATCAAAGAACATGTCCAAGCTGTAATCAGCAAAGAATCTAATCGTGATGTGTTGCTGGAACTCCTAAAGAGTATTTTCTTTATTGAATTGAAGAACGCATATGCAGTAGGAGGAAAGACTGATCATCGAAATATGCTTAATACTTATCGTTCGGAGCGTCGGATCACCCACCCCGAGTGCTTCTACAAGTATTTTACGTTAAACGTTGGGAATAATGAGATAACTGACGAATATATATTACAAACAATTGACAAATGGAACGATCCTGATAACGCAACCGAAATTGAGCAATCGATATCGCAAACTATTACTGACTTACAGAGGAACAGAAAGCTGAAGGAATTCCTAAGATTACTTATAGTTTTCATTGATAGGATTGATACCAAACTGGTAGCTCCTATATTGAACTCGATATCTCAAAACATAGGTCGCTTTTCACGAGAGGGTGCTGAAAACTTTTGGGATTCAGAATTTGATGCGGGTCTAAGGGTTATCTTATTTTTGGTAAATACTAAAATTGAACCGAAAGATATTCATGCCAACATGAATAAATTGGTACTAGATAGCCCAAGTTTGCTTTTTATAGTACATATTGTTTTGCACTGCAAGAGTGATCAGGGGGGGGCATTGTTTAGGATTAACGAGTCGCTAGATTGGAATGCATTGAAAGATGTTGCGAGTAAACAGGTACAAGATGATTTAATCAATAAGAAAAAAGATATATTTGATGAAGTTAGTAATGATAATGATTTGAGCTTGATATTGTATCAGTGGGCTACAGATTGGATGTCAGGCACGAGAAACAAGAAATCAGTTAATGATTACTTGAAGGATCTGCTCAGTAAAGATGTTGGCAAATACATTAGATTCTTGACTTTGCAAAGGCAAAAGAGTTCTAACGAAAAATGGTTCTTTAATTTTCCAGACATTGAAAAAGCTTACAATTTAGATATCATAAGATGTCTGGCGGATTCCTTTAAAGGTAGTGATAGGATATCCAGTAAGGAGAGGGACCTCATTAGCCAATTTGTTCAAGAGTACGATAAATGGAAACCGCAATCAGACCAACACCATACTGAAGGTCGATAATTTATGAAAACCTGGTATTTCCTCTACCCTGCCTGTCCTCCATCCGTAGGTGGTGTCTGAGTCGGAGCAGTTTCAGCCGCCGGCGCCGCGCCCTCTCCTGCCTGTTCCGCCAGTTTGCGTTTGGCGAGTTTTTCGTTCAGTTTGTCCTGATGTCGGCGTTTTTGTTCCAGTTCTCTCAGTTTTTTTTCACGGGAATAATTGATTTTCACGGGCGGACTCCTTTGGTTTAGATATGGAAAACAGCGCGCACGAGCATTGCTGCGCTCTTGCCTCATGCCTCAAATCATTATATAATATTCACGGACCGTTAGAAGCGGATAGTTTCTAAAATCCGCATTTGACGTGTTCAATTTTTTTTGATATCATTACAAAGATGTTGAATACATACGAGACTATATTTATCGGCGCAGAAGCCACTCCGCAGGACAAACTTGAGTCCACGCTGGAGCGGGTGAAGTCTGTTATCGGCAAAGCCGGCGGCAAAATTACTTTCACCGAAATCTGGGGCCGCAAACGCCTCGCGTTCCCTATTAAACGGAACCGCGACGGGCATTACGCTTACATTGTTTTCAGCGGCCCGGCTCAACTGCCTGCGGCCTTGGACCACCATTACCGCGTTACCGACACTATCCTGCGCGGAATCACCATTAAGGTTGACCCCCGGTTTGTAGATAAGATACGTCCGGTTTCAAAGCCGGTAACACCTGCTGCATCGGAACAGTCCCCGGAACAGGCCGCGCCCGGCGCAACGGCGCCAGTTTCTGCTCCTGCGGCAATTCCCGCGTCTGAACCGGCTGCTGTTCAGTCCGCTGAACCTGCAGCACAAGCTCCTGCAAAGCCATGACTGCTATCCGTCTTCTTCAGCTCAACGACGTCAAACTGTCCGGACGCGTTACGCGCGACCCGGAACTCAAATTTACCGCAAAAGGTCAGGCCGTGTGCCGGTTCGATTTGGCTCTTAATAGGAGATACAAGGACGCGAACGGGGAATGGAAAGACGATGAACCCACTTTTGTGTCTGTTGTAGCGTGGCGGGAAGCGGCCCAGAGATGCGCGGACCGTTTGAAAAAGGGCAGTCCGGTCTATGTGGATGGGTACCTGAAATCGCGCGCGTGGGAAACTAAAGAAGGGCAAAAGCGCACCAGTCTGGAAGTCATTGCGCAGAGAATACAATTTTTGGCAAAAATGGAAGGCGAGAAGGATTCTTCAGATTCAGCCGAAGCCGCAGCGGAACCTGCAGTCGCGGCGGTCGGTGCCGGCGCATCGTCGGACGAAGACATCCCCTTTTAACCGAGGTATCAATTCATGGCATTTGCACGTAAACCAGGCGGATCATCGGGCGGAGGACGTCCCAAGACCGACCGTCCCAGAGGGCGGGGCGGCAAACCTTTTATGGCGCGCCGCAAGGTGTGCCGGTTCTGCGCGGACAAAAACGATTACATTGATTTTAAGAACGTGGGTCTGCTGAGAAATTTCCTCACAGAGCGCGGCAAGGTCCTTTCCGGACGGAGCACGGGCGTTTGCTCGTTCCACCAGAGAGGGTTGATGCGGTGTATCAAGCAGGCGAGAAATATTGCTTTGATACCTTATTCGGTGGTATGATCCGATGAAAGTTATTTTGTACGACGATGTAGAAAAGCTGGGTTCCGCGGGCGATGTGAAAGAAGTGGCCGCTGGTTTTGCCCGGAACTTTTTAATTCCCAAAAAGCTGGCAATGGCGGCTTCGGATGCCAATGTAAAGAGATGGGAATCGGAAAAGCGGGTCCGCACTATCCGTCTTACTCAGAATTTGGAACGCGCCAAAGAGTCGGCGCAGAAAATTGAATCTGTTTCGCTTGTTATTCCGGCAAAGGCAGGACGGGAAGGACATCTTTTCGGTTCTGTGACAAATCAGATGATTGCCGAGGCGCTTTTAGCGCAGGGTCTGTCCATTGACAAGAAAAATATCGTGCTGGACGCGCCTATCAAGCAGATAGGTGATTTTACGGCTCATGTCCGTCTTCACGCGCAGGTCAACGCCGCGCTCAAAGTAAGCGTTGTCCCCTCGGCAGAAGGTTCCCAGTCCGTCCCTGCGCCGGCGGCAGCAACCAATTCCTAAAAATTAGTCGCCAGGTCCTTCCCTACGGGAAGGTCACATTGTAAAAAAACAAAATGCCCGCTAACCTTTTATTGGACAAGGTTCCTCCCTACTCTGCCGAAGCGGAAATGGCCGTGCTCGGTTCCATGCTGATTGAAAAAGAAGCTTTGGAACGGTCCCTCGAAATCCTCGACGAAAAATCATTTTACCACGAAAGTCATCAGCGTATTTTTGCCGCGATGCGTGACCTTGCGGCGAACAACAAGGTCGTGGATGTGATCACGATCGGTGAAGAACTGCGCCGTATACAGGCCCTGGCTGAGGTGGGCGGCGGCGAATATATCGTCAAGTTGACCAATTCTGTGGCTACGGCTGCGCATGTGGAACATTATGCGGGGATTGTGCGGGAAAAGGCGGTCTTGCGCAGTCTGATCAGCGCGGCAACGCAGGTGGTGGGTGAATGTTATCAGGAGAACGAAAGCGCGGACGCTCTGCTCGACCGCGCGGAAAGTCTGGTCTATGCGATTGCAGAGAAAAAAGAGCGCGGCGGTCCGGCTCCGATTTCCGAAATGCTCGACTCGATGGTGCAGTACCTGGAAAAACTTTACAGCGAAAAACAGCAGGTGACCGGTGTGCCGACAGGGTTCCGCAAATTCGACGAGATGACTTCGGGTCTGCAGAAAGGGAACCTTATCATTTTCGCGGCAAGGCCGGGCGTGGGAAAAACTTCTTTTGCGCTCAATATCGCGGTGAATGTGGCAATGGAAAAGAAACTGCCGGTCCTGATTTTTTCACTAGAAATGACGCGCGACGAACTTTTGCTCAGGATACTCAGTTCGTCAGCGCAGATACCGCTCCAGCAGTTGAGGACCGGATATTTTAAGAAAACAGACTGGCCGGTCATTACACGCAAAGTGGAACAGCTCCTCGATGCGCCGATTTATCTGGACTATTCCGCGTCGGCAATGTCCATACTGACGCTGAGAGCTGCGGCGCGGCGGATGGCTACGCGGCTGAATGCGCAGGGCACGCCGCTGGCGTTGGTCATCATTGATTATCTTCAGCTCATGGCCGGGTCGCGGAGAACGCCGGAAAGCAGACAGACGGAAATCGCGGAAATTTCGCGTTCGCTCAAAGCCATGGCGCGCGATTTGAATATTCCCATCATTGCTCTTTCCCAGCTGAACCGAGCTCCGGAAGAAAAAGGGCGCGAAGGACGGCCTCAGCTTTCCAATCTGCGTGAGTCGGGCGCGTTGGAACAGGACGCGGACATGGTGGCGTTCATTTACCGCGAAGGTCAATACAAGAAAGACACGGGCGACGACGAAAATCTCAAGACTAAAGCCAAGTTGATAGTGGCAAAACAGAGGAACGGTCCGATAGGCGATGTGGAGTTGCGCTTTATCGGCGAGTACGCGAAGTTCGGGGACGCGGAAACTGAGTAAGTCCCGGTCTGTCCGCAAATCCCGCGCATCTTCTATGACCGGTCCACGAGCCGTGTTTCCCAAAGATTTTTACCGTCCGGTCTGGGCGGAAATCAATCATGATAATCTGTCGTTCAATTTTCTTTCGCTGACGCGGTTTGCGCGGCGGAAGCTTTCTTATTTGCCTGTGATAAAGGCGAACGGGTACGGGCACGGGATGGTGCAGGTGGCGCGCACGCTCAGTAAACACAATCCTGCATTTTTCGGTGTGTCGTCGGTGGAAGAGGCGCTGGAACTGAAAGATGCGGGTGTGAAAGTGCCTCCGCTGATTTTGGGGAACATTTATCCTTTTACGAATCTGGCGCCTGCGATTGAGTCCGGTACGCGAGTGACAGTGGCGAGTCTGGATTCGGCGCGGATGTGCGAGCAGTACGCGCGCAAGATGGGAAAACGGGTTTTTGTGCATGCGAAGATAGATACCGGCATGAGCCGTATCGGGGTGAATGTGAGCAAGGGCGCGGAATTTATTGAGAAAATCAGGGAATTACCGTCGGTGAAATTGGAGGGGATATACACTCATTTTTCCGGGTCGGCGGAAGATCCGGAGTTCACCGGCAAGCAGCATGAACTTTTTATCGGGCTTTTGGCGGAACTGAAAAAGCGCGGTGTACATATACCGTACATACATTGCGCCAACTCGGCTGCGTTCGTCAAGTATCCGGCGTTTTATCACAATCTGGTGCGGCTGGGGATTTCGCTCTATGGCGTCTGTCCGGTGACTAAGGGGAAAATACCGGAACTTAAGCCCGTGCTTTCGTGGAAGAGCAGGATTATTTTTCTGAAACAGGTTCCGGCCGGTACGCCGGTGAGTTATGCCTGCACGTACCGCACAAGGCGCCGGTCGAGGATTGCAACGGCGGCGTTTGGATATGCGGACGGGTACCGACGGAGTTTTTCCAATAAGGGGATGGTGCTGGTGCGGGGACAAAAGGTCCCGGTCCTCGGGCGCGTGACTATGGATATGACCATGCTGGATGTGACGGATTTGCCCGAAGTGCATGTGGGCGATGAGGTGACGATTCTCGGTAAACAGGGCGCGGCGGAAGTGCCGGTGCATGATTTGGCGCAATGGGCGGGAACGAGTCCGTACGAAATTTTTTGCGGGATTGCGGCGCGCGTGCCCAGAGTGGCTGTGCGCTCTGCGCAGTAGAGATACGACTGTGAACAAGCGGCTCTGTCTCGCGGGGATTTTGTCGTTGCTTTTGGGGACGGTTTCGGTGGCGGTTGCAGAGGAATCGTCAACTTTGGTGGTGGACAAATCCACGACAGCGGAAACTCAGGAAATAAGTGAACCGGAGGTTCAGCAGCAGGACGAGTTCAGCGACTTTTCATCTGAGTTTGAAATCGGGGGGGACACTCAGACTGTAAGAAAAGTTTTTGATCCGCTCATCAAGTACAACCGCGTGATGTACCATTTCAACGACAAATTCTATTATTGGGTCGCGCGTCCGGCGGCAAAAGGGTACAGTTTTGTCATGCCGAAATTCGCCCGGACATCCATCCAGAGATCGTTCCAAAATATTCTTTTCCCGTTGAGGTTTGTGAGTTCGCTCCTGCAGTTCAAGATGAAAAAGACCGGGACAGAGTTGGGGCGGTTTGTAGTGAACTCAACGGTGGGGATAGGAGGTATGATGGACCCGGCGGAAAAATATCTCAAGTGGTATCAGTCGGATGAAGACCTGGGACAAGTGCTGGGATTTTATGGGGTGGGGGACGGGTTTCCGCTCGTGCTGCCGATTTTTGGCCAGGCAAATCTGCGGGACAGCGCTGGCATGATACCGGCGCAATGGCTCAATCCCGTGACTCTGATTGCAGATTTTCATATACTGTATGGATTGAGGACCGGCGAGCGGCTGAACTTTATATCGCTGCATCTTGGTGAGTATGAAAATATGACAAAAGAAGCTTTCGATCCATACACGTACATACGCGATGCGTACAAACAGCGCCGCGACAATTTGATAAAAGAATGATGAGAGACTGAATAGAAAAAGGTGAAAAGTGAAAGGCATGGCAAAAATATATAGGAGTTTCAGGTTCAATGGCGCGTTTGCTGCTGTTGCGCTGTTCACTGCTTGTTGTTCACTTTTTACTGTGCAGCGCTCATTTGCCGACGACAAGTCTGTGGTGGACTTGCGTGTGCGCTCTGCGGTGAACCGCGTGCTGGAAGTGCTTAAAGATAAGAAGATGGAACGCGAAATCAAGAAAAAAGAGGTTCGCGCGCAGGTGGACTCTTTGTTCGACACGCCGCTGATGGCGAAACTGGTGCTCGGACGCGCGCATTGGCCGAAGTTTAGCGATGAACAAAAAAAGACGTTCACGGAACTGTTCATCAAGGCGCTGCAGGATTCATATTTTGACAAGGTGGAACTGCTCACCGACGAGTATGTGGAATTTGACAAGCCGGAATCTGTCGGAGAAAAGATTCAGATGATGACGTATATCATTGCCAAAGCCAAACGGTACAAGATGATGTTCAAACTTTATAAGAAAAAAGATGTGTGGCTGGCTTATGACGCGGAAATCGAGGGCATCAGTTTTGTAAGGACGTACAGCGCGCAGTATGACGAATTTCTGCAGAAGAACAGTCCCAAAGATTTGCTGACGAAACTCCGGGAAAAAACAATGGATGTGCCCGAAGAATTGAAGGCGAAGAAGTCAACGGAAAAAACCGCGGAACCTGCGACCAAGAACACGCCTTGATTGAACTTTACGATTCGTTCATTTTGAAAAGACCGAAGCTGGCCTTGCTGGGTCTGCTGGCTTTTTTTGTTGTTTGCGGGTATTGGATAAGGAATTTTCGGCTGGACGCGTCGAGCGATTCGCTGGTCCTGGAAAATGACGAGGATGTGCGTTATTACCGCAGGGTGAGCCGTCAGTACGGGCGGGCGGATTTTGTTTTCATTACGTACACTCCGTTGGAAGACCTGTTCTCGCCAAAATCGCTGGACAGGGTGAAACGTCTGCGCGAGGACTTGAAAAAAATACCGCGCGTGTCGTCCGTGTCCACTCTA
>CAYHWZ010000036.1:0-12083 GCA_964359975.1 uncultured Elusimicrobia bacterium
CCGCCAACTTCATATCAGGTGCAAGTTTCCACTGATGTCAACTTCGGTGTAGACAGCACGAGCGTTACATTCTTGACGACATTGTCCACGACAACACTCAGCGGCAATACCACTTATTATTTCAGGGCTGCGGCGTATCATATCTTCGGCGACAAAACGGCTTTCAATTCGTCGGGTTCGACAATGACAAATGCGGCAGCGCCGGGCTACTCGGGACTCAATGTTTCCACAGGTTCTTTGACAGTGAATCTGCATGAAAACGGCAACTCGGCAGGCACTGCGTACCGTCTGCAAATTTCGTCCAACGACTTTTCAACGGGTGTTGATTTCTCCAGCGCCGGCGTCAGCGGGAGCAACGGGTTGGCTCCGGGTTTGGCTATCGCCGGATTGCCCGTCAACACTTCCTATCAGATACGGGCCAACGCCGTGGGTAACAACAACATTGCGAGCAGCAATACGGTGATTGTAAGTTCCACTTACACCCTGGCAAATCCTCCTGTCAGCAGTTCGTTCACTGCGGTAAATGCAAGTGATTTAAGAATCAACTGGAGCGTGAACAACAATCCCTCGTACACTGAGTTCCAGGTTTCGCGCGCGACTGAAATCGGGTTTGTGCAGGAAACTGCGTCGTCATGGATTTTGGGCAGTTCGCTCTCTATTGCGTGACTGAGCCCGGAAACATCTTACTGGTTCCGCGTGCGGGCCAGAAACGGGAGCGGGCAGCAGACAATTTATGATTCATCTATTGCCACCACCACTCTGGTCATCAGGACATTGTTGAATCCGGTTATCAGCAGTGTGTCCGGCAGTTCGCTTGCTGTGACTTGGACAAATATTTCCGGTTCGTCTTATAGTGCGGTGCTGTCGAGCGCGAGCGATTTCAGCGTGATAGCGTCGTCGGCGATGATTTCTGCAAACACGACCGGATATGCGCGGCTGTTTGCATTGACAACATACTACTTCAAAGTGAAGATCGCCACTGAAACGGACAACTCGTACACATTGCCCGCAATATCCACACAGACACTCGCGCCTGTCGGTATGGCGGTAAATGATTTGACTGCGCTAACGGGTTCATATATCGGTTCAATCATTTTGCAATGGACGTGGCCGGAGAGTCTGATTTCGGGTTCTTCCTATTATGTGCAATATTCCACGGGCGCAAACGAGCCGTGGACATACAGCAATGCGCAGATCACTCAGAGCACGCCAGTCGCAATAGCCGGCAACGCACAGGCACATATTATCGGGGGTCTTGACATCGGCAGGAACAGCGTCGGCGGGAACACTTCTCCCGCGTACTATTTCCGGGTGTGGGTCGCAACCGGAGGACCTGCAGGATTTTCAACCCAATCCAACGGCTCGACGAATACAGCCGCGATTCCCGGAGCATTCTCAACAAACTTCACCAACCACGGCGCGAACAATGGATGGATGTCCACAATCAACGGCGCGGCAAGCGGCGACGATGCCGGCAACTCGGTCGCTGTGGACGTTGCTGGCAATGTCCACATCGTCGGCAGTTATAACGCCGGCGGGACGAACGATGATTTCATTCTCAGAAAATATGATTCCGCCGGAAACATCACCTGGGAAAAATATTTCAACAGCGCGGCCAATAATGTGAACGACGGATCCGGCGTGGCTACGGACGCGAGCGGCAATGTCTATGTGATTGGACGTGAAGCAAGAAATGATCTGGGACAGTCCTATAATATCTGGCTCGCAAAATACGGCGCGACCGGAATGCTTTTGTGGAGCAAGACTTTTAACGGCGGGTCGAACGGTTCGGACCAGGGAAAATCGATTGCTGTTGACGGGTCGGGGAATATCTACGCAGCGGGGCTGGAAACAGTGACCGGTCAAAACACAAATGCGTGGATTGCGAAATACGATACCAACGGACTTGTGCAGTGGACCACGAATTACAACGGTTCAGCCAGCGGCGGAGATGGTGCGACAGGCATTGTTGTCGACGGTTCCGGCAATGCCTATGTCACCGGCTACGAGGTCGGAACCGGCGCGGAAAATCTTTGGGTGAGAAAATATGATACGAACGGATTGGTGCAATGGACAACTTCCTACAATGGCGCGTCCGATCAGAATTACCGGGGTTATTCCATTGCACGGGACATTCAGGGCAACCTTGTTGTCGCAGGGTACGAGACGATCGCCGGACAGAGCCAGGACATTGTGGTGCGCAAATTCGATCCCAGCGGTCTCACTCTCTGGAGCACTTCCTATAATGACGCCGCGAACGGCACACAGATGGGATTCGGCGTTTCCGTCGATACAGCGGACAATGTGTATGTCACGGGTTCGGACGGGGTCAGCGGACAAGGGAACAATCTCTGGCTGAGAAAGTTCACCAAAGACGGATTGATGCTTTGGACCACTACTTATAATAATGCGGGGAACACTGATGACTCGGGCAACGGAATTTTTGTTGCAGGCAGCGCCATTTATGTCACAGGTTCTGAAAACCGCACCGACCTCGGACAAGGACAGAACATTCTTTTGAGAAAATTCATTCAGAACGTGCCGAACGCGCCTTCGAATATTTCCGCCGTGTCCCGCACAACCACCACAATCGTATGGTCGTGGACAGACAACGCGGGCGGGTACCAGTATCAGGAAGAACGGACGTCGGTCACACGCGCCATGGATGGAGTGTTGATTGCTTCAGTATCCGTTGACGTGTCCCAGTATACCCAGACAGGCCTCAGCGCGAATTCTTCGTCGCAGATTTATCTGACTGTGTTCAACGTTGCTGGCGCGTCGCAGTCCGCAAATTCTACCGTGGTGTACACGTCGGCAAACGCGCCGGTGAATTCCGCGCTGGTCAATGTCGGCATCAGCAGTATTGCGGTGAGCTGGAACACGAACAGCAACCCGTCCTACACCGACTATGAAGTGCAGTACACGACCAGCTCGAATTTCAGCACGTACACTTCCAGCATAATCAACAATCTGGCTTTCGGGTCTGCCACTATATCGGGTTTGCCGGACGGCACATCGCATCATATCCGTGTGCGGTCGCTTAACGAAAACGCGCTTGCCAGCCCGTATGACGCGCCGCTCACAACATCCACAAGATATGCGCCGGGCACACGCGTGTGGTCCGCGGGCAGTTCAGGTAACGCCAGCGTGGCGGGTAACTGGACTCCTCAGCAGGTGCCTGTAACAGGCGACAATATTTTCTTTAACGGCACATCCGGTCAGACATGCTTCTGGAATCTGGCCGATATTACCGTCGGGTCGTTCACAATCAATAGCGGGTTCACCGGGATAATATCACTTTCCACACATGTGCGGTTGTCCGGCGACCTGACACGGAATGCGGGACATTTGCTGGACTTCCAGCCGTTCATTTTCGTCGGCACATCCACGCAGAAAGTGGGCGGAGTGAACGGGAGTTTCAACAGTCTGGAAATTCAGAGTTCCAGCGACGTGATGGCTGTTTCAAGTTTAACGCTTCACACTTACAATCAAACTTCGGGATTGTTCAGAGCGGGGAATTTCGCGCATGCTATGACCGGCAACTGGAACCAGACAGGCGGCGCATTCCTGGCAGAAACAAGTTCCATCACTTTCTACGGCGGTCAGGACGTCACTGCGGTGTCCGGAAACGGGTTCAACAATTTCATAGTAGACGCGGGGACAACTCCTGCAAATATTTTAACGGTGAACGCACTGTCCGGACTTTCGTTCAACAACTTCACGCTGGTGAGCGGAACGTTTGTACCGAACGGGATGATCCATGTTGTGAGCGGTACGTGGAGCCAGACAGGCGGCGCGTTCAATTCCACATCCACCGCGCAAATTTCCATCGGCGGCAATTTTTCGCAGACCGGCGGTTCGTTCCTGACAGTCAGCACGTTTGTGTTCAACGGCGGCGTGCAGACAGTCAGCATTTCCAGTTCGTCAAGGTTCGGGCACCTCGTATCGAGCGTGAGCACATCGCTGACTGCGGCAAGCGACATTGCGATTACTTCGCTGACGATTTCCAGAGGGAACTACACTCACGGCAGCTACCGCACCAAACTGGGCGGAGCGCTGGCAGTGCAGGGCGGCACCTTTGACCGCGCCAATGGAATATGGGAATTCAGCGGGACATCATCGCAGACTGTGCCGTCCAACTCGGACTGGGGAACAGTTGCGGTGAGCAATCAGGCCGGCATGGTGTTCAGCGGAAACTCTACCGTGGTGAATCTATCCATCGAAGCTTTGGGCGTTTTTGTCGGCCAGAACCAGCAAACTACAGTGACCGGCAACTGGAGCAGTTCCGGCACATACAGTAACGCGGTCTCGACTGTAATATTCTCCGGCGGCAATGCGCAGTCGCTGTGGACTGTGCCAGGGAGCACGTTCAATCATGTCACGGTCAACAAATCTGCAAGCGCGACTTTGCAGCTGCTCAGCAATATGCAGATGGCGGGCGACTTGGTTGTGTCCGGCGCGAATTTCAATCTTGGACAGAGCACGCTCACGATTTCCGGCAGTATTATAGACGGAGCCGGCAATCTGCTTGCAGGCGCCGGCAGTACAGTTCTCTTCACCGACAGTGCGAACTCGCAGATGAACCAAAACGGTTCCTCAACACTTAACAAACTTTCAGTGGTGAACTCAACTTTGACTTTAACCAACTCGCTGACCATTAACAGCGATGTGAAACTTTTGCAGGGCGTGCTGAACCTGGGCGCGAACACGCACTATCTTGCGGGCGGCATATCAGTCAATGCGGGCGGCATTATCGGCAATTCGCTGCACACGCTCGAACTCAACGGCAGCGCACTCCAAATCGCTTCGTTCACTGCGGGCACCACTTTCAACCAGTTCAATATCAACAGTTCAAGCAAAGTGCTGATGCTGGGCACTTCATTCTCCGTCAGTACACTGACTGCAGTTGCGGGCGCATTTGAATTGGGAGGCGGCACGCTGACGGTGAGTTCCATGTCCGTCCAATCCGCAGCGACATTTGTTGCTTACACAGGCACGCTGCGCGGACCGGCTGTGATTGCAGGTTCAATGAGTGTGACGGGTCTGATATACGACGGCAACTCAACGTCAGGACTGCAGATAGTGCCCGGCGCAGTGATTGGCAATTTCAGCACGGTCACTTTCCGCAACACGCCTGCGTCAATTCCTGCTGTCAGGTTTGGGATAGCTTCCGGCACATACACGTTCAGCGGTCACGTGTTTGACGCTTCAGTTTCTTCGTCCAACGTGGATGCATCTGCGTTCACCGGTCTCGGATATATTGCCATGCTCAATGCTTCCGGCCCGCGGTCAGGACCTTCCTATGAAACGGATCCGTACAACAGAGTGTACTGGTCTGCGTCAACTATGCCGGCCAATTTTGCAGTATCGGTGAACACAACGTCCGTCACCTACACATGGACGGATGTTCTGGATGAAAGCGGATACCGGATCCGCAGAGCGAGCGACAGTTCGGTGATTGCGGACCTTGGCGCGAACACTGTGGCATTCCAGGTGACCGGACTTTCGTCGAACAGTTACACCAACAACTATCTAGAATCGTACAATCCCGTAGGTTCGTCGGTCACAGCAGCTATCGTCAAGTACACGCTTCCTGCAGAGCCGCTGAACGTGTCCACAAGCAACATCACCACAACATCTATCGACCTTTCCTGGTCGGGCAATGGCAACACGAGCACCACCACCTATGAAGTGAACTTTGCGACCAACGCGGCTTTTGTTTCTACGAGCACATTTTACGCTGTGACAGTTTCGAGCACGTTCGCCAATTTGTCGTCCAACACCACTTATTATTTCCGCGTGCGCACAGTCAACGGCGACGGGATATTCACAGGGTTTGCAAATACCATCTATGCCAGAACACTGCCGACTCCCAAGTACTGGACCAAGGCAGGCGGAGCGGGCAACGCGTCCGACGGAAACAACTGGGACCCGACCGGCGTGCCTCAGGACGGGGACGTCATCATCTTCTCATCGTCCGGTACGGCAAACTGCACCTGGGACCTCACCTCGCCGCTCGAAAGTCTTTCAATCAACACAGGGTACAGCGGCACCATCACTCTCGGCAATGCTCTGACTGTAGGCGACTTCACTCTGACCGCCGGGGGAATCAATCTGAACGGAAATAATCTCACCGTAAGGAAATCCCATATCCGTAACGGCGGCACATTCACTGCCGGCGCGGGCACTACTGTAGAGTTCGGCGGCAGCACGGCTCAGACAATCAGCGGCAGCGCCAATCCCATTCAGTTCGGGTCTGCGCATTTCGTGGTCAATAACAGCAGTTCCGTAACGCTCCAGCAGGCGCTGTATTTCGGAGGCAATATGCAGATTTCAGCCGGCACGCTCTACGCCGGCGCGTATGAACACAGAATTCTCGGCAACTGGACGCACACTGCTGGCAGTTTTGTATCGCAGGGCAGCACGATTGCGTTCGAAGGGACAACAGCGCAGACGGTGAATGAACTGAATTCGTTCTCGCACTTTAAGGTGAACAGTTCATCAAGCGTGGCGATTACAAGCGCGCCTGTGCTCGGCACATTCACTCTGGCGCAAGGCACGGTCACGCTGAACAATGGCGACTTTGCCATACCGGGATCTTTTGTTTCAACCAGCGCGTTCAGCCGTATCGAGGGGGCCGGCGGGTACAGAGTCATTTACGGCAGCGGTTCGTGGAACATCTCCGGTATCACGCTCAACGCGGTCCGACTGCGTCTGGATTCCGGCAGCAGTATCGGAGCTCTGGACAGTATTGCATTTACCGGTCAGGAATCCGGTCAGCCGTCCATTGCTTTCAATTATTCGAATGTCGGCAATATCACGCTCAATAACAACAAATTTGACAATACTGTGTCCACGAATGTGAGTGCGTCGGCAGTGACAGTCGGCACCATTACAATGGCGACTGCGTCCGGAGACAGGTTCGGAGTCAGCTACGAGTTTGACCCGAACAATGTGGTGAAATGGCCTAGCGCACCGGCAACAAAACTGCAGGTCATTCTGCCGGGCGAATTTGCAGTGCAGGGTTCCACAATGGGCAAATCCGGTTCGCCGAGCACGCAGACTGCTTTGACTGCTTTCACTGTCACTGTACGCGCGGTCAATCCTGATTTTTATCTGGACACAAGTTCAAATCCAACAGTCAATATCGTCACCTCCGACGGCGGCGACTCGGAACCTGCCAACGCTGCGCTGGTCAGCGGGTCCACCACATTTTTCATCAATTTCAGCACAGGCGGTACGTTTACCATCACAGCATCCACAGTTTCCGGACCGGGACTGGTTTCTGGTGTGAGTGCGAATGTCCCCACAAACGCTCCTCCGCCGCCTTCCGGTCCGACTTCTTTCACTGCAACAGCGCTGTCGTCGAGCGCCATCAAGTGGGACTGGGTGGACAACGCGTCCAACGAGCAGGGATATCGTCTGGTCGCGTCCACAGGCGGCACGGTTGTAAATCTCGGCATCAACACTACGACATACATCAAGAGCGGACTTATGCCGAATACGTCGTTTGCGGCGTACGCTGAGGCGTTTAATTCCGGCGGCTCTTCTGTAAGCGCCACGGTCACAAGTTACACGCTGGCAAATGCTCCGTCGGGCAGTTTTGTTTCCGCTGTGACATCATTTTCAGTCACTGCACAATGGAGCTTGAACAACAACACTGCAAACACATTATTCGAAGCGCAGATTTCGACGGACTCAGGATTTGCAGTGCTGACAGCATCAAACAGCGCGGCTGTGACCACTTACGCATTTACAGGACTTTCCGGGTCCACTTCCTACTATATACAAGTCCGCGCAAAGAACGGCAACAGCATCTATTCCGGTTACGATACGTCGGTGACCACGCAGACGAATCCTGCGCCGCCGTCCGCGCCGACCGGAGTGACCGGCCTGGTAATCTCGACTTCATCCATCAAGTGGCTGTGGTCAGACGTTGCAACAACAGAGTCCGGTTACCGTGTGCTGCAGACAACGTCCTCACTTTCAATTTCCGGAAACCTGGCGGCAGATACTACCTACTACCTGCAGAACGCTCTGGCATCGAACACTTCATATTCCATTTATGTCGAGGCGTACAATGTGGTGGGTTCTTCATTCTCGCAAAATGCAGTGCGCTACACTTTGGCGGAAGCACCGTCCAACCTGAGTTTTGTCACTGTTTCATCTTTCAGCGCCAATCTGTCCTGGACCGCGACAGCAAACACGCAGTACCGCATAGACCGTTCTCCCGACGGTTCGTCATGGACCGGACTGTCAACGTCTGCGCCGTCAGCTTCTTCCTATTCGGACACTTCTGTGGCGCCAGAGACCACCTACTATTACCGCTTGGCCGCAATCAACGGCGAGACTGTGATCACCGGATATTTCTCCAACGTGCTCAGCACAGTCACGCTCCCCGGACCGCCGGCAATGCCGGCTGGATTCACCGCAACCGCGCAGGGGATTTCGTCCATCACCTGGACCTGGAGCGATGTGACCAGTGAAACCAGCTACCGTCTGAGATTTTCGTCCGACACAACTCTGGCTGCGAACTTGTCCGCTAATGTCACGGTCTACACTCAGTCATCACTGGGCAAAAACACTTCCCAGTCGCTCTATCTTGAAGCTGTCAATGTGAACGGCACATCCGCCACGGCGTCGGTATCAAGATTCACGTTTGCGGATGTACCGGGCGCGCTTTCATTCAGCAATGTGTATCAGTCAAGTTTCACGTTGAACTGGACTCAGGCCGCGAATCCTGCGGGCACTGTATATCAGGCGCAAATTTCTTCAGACAGCGCATTCGGAGTTTACGGGGCAAGCTCAACCGCGCTGACCAGTTTCAGCACTGTTTCTCTGACGAACGAAAACACTTATTATGCGCGCGTGAGAGCGCTGAACGGGGAGAGTGTTTACTCCAACTATGCGTCTGTCATCAGCACATTTATTGCCGATGCCCAGCCGCCCGACAGCGTCACTTACCTGACAGCCGAAAATACCGGATACCCCGGCGAACTCCGCGTCAAGTGGATAATCCCGTCCGAAGACGCGGGCACGTCAGCTTTGCCGACTTACTTTGACTTGCGGCGCGCCACCAACAGTTTCATTGACGCACAGTTCAATCTCCAGACTTCGTCCACTGTCGCGCCTATCGGATCAGTGGGACAACTGCAGACTCTGACACTGACCGGATTGACGGACGACGTCACCTACTATTTCAAAATCCGCGCCGTGGACAACATGAACAATCTGGGCGGTATCAGCGCGTCCACATCCGCGTTCCCCGGCGACAAAACTGCGCCCGATGCGATTACGGAGTTTACCGGCGCTGCGACCGGATTTTCCGGCGAGGTCAAACTTACCTGGACTGTTCCCAAAGAATACGGCGTCAACAGTGTGCCGTCATCCTATGATATCCGGTATGCAACGGGTTCGTTCAACGATACCACGTTTGCCAGCCGTCAGGGAGTGACCATTGCCACCAGCGGGCAAAATGTGGGCATGTCCATCACTTATACCGTTACCGGACTGACGGCAAATGTTCTCTACTATTTTCACATCAAGTCTGCGGACCCGGCAGGCAACGCGAGCGCGATTGACGCGGCGCCTGCAGTCGTGGTCACGGTGAGCGGCGACACGTTCGGACCTGAAACTATAACCAACCTGACCGCTGCGGCAACCGGTCTGGACAATGAAATCAAACTGACCTGGACTATACCGCGTTCGTCGGCCAGTTCGACTGCCGCGCCTGCGGCTTTTGACTTGCGCTGGGACACGGTTGATTTCGGCACGTCCACATTTTACAGCGTGGCGAATTATAGATACCTAATCCCGACAGGCGCGCCCGGTCAGACGCAGACAATTACCATCGGCGGTCTGACGAATAATTCAACTTACTATTTCCATATCCGTTCCAGCAACACAGTGAGCGGCGGATTGACGGGATTGACGGATTCAGGTTCCGCATATTATGATTATCCCGGCGACAGATTCGCGCCTACAGCTGTGTCCGATCTGGCTGTTTCAAATACCGGTCGTCGGGAATTGTAAAGCTTACCTGGTCTGTACCGTCGGACGTGGGACCTGCCGGAGTGCCGGCATCGTTTGACATGAGGTACGGCACCACTCCGATAACAGATTCCAATTTTGCAGCACAGTCCACAGTTGCCGTGTCCGGGACATTCACAACCGGTCAGGCATTGACCGCCAATGTCAGCGGATTGACCGTTGGTTCGCTCTACTATTTCCGCATCAAAGCGATTGACGCGCGCGGGAATACCAGCAGTATGGACACTGGTTCCGTGGCATTCATCTCGGTTTCCGGCGATACCAAGCGGCCTGCAACCATCGCCGACCTTGTCGCGCTGAAGAGCAACACAGAAGGCGCCATTGTGCTCACCTGGACCGTGCCGTACGAAGACTACGACACTCCGTCGTCGGGCACGCCGGACAAATACGAACTGAGGGTCGGCACGTTTGCATTCACCGATGTTGAATTCTCCTCTCAGACAAAGTACACTATATCGAATGGCAGCGTTGCAGTCGGTCAAACGTTCACCTACACTCTGCAGAGTCTCACAGCCGGAGTCACTTACTATTTCCGCATCAAATCACTGGACGAAGTGCCCAACACATCGCTTATCGACACTATGTCGCCCCAGGCGTCTGCCCGCGCCGGATTTGTACAGGCCGGCATCATCGCGGGTAAAGTCACCATGGCCAATGACCAGGGCATCAACGGAGTGGAAGTCCGCGCCGAACCCGAAGGGGTGGCAGTGGCAGCTGTCACTGTATTCACTCAAAGCGACGGAAGTTACCGTCTCGAAAATCTTGATGTCACCGTCACCTACAAAGTGACTGTATCCTGGACTGTGAACCAGATCAAGTCAGCGGCGTATCGCACCAAAATATCGCCGAAAGATTCTGCGCCGCTTAACTTCAAACTTGAAATTGTGTATCAGTTGACCACAATCACTGGAGCTATCTCTCTCTCGCCTGCGGTGAAGGAGGCGTTCAGACAAGCTGCGCTCAGAGCCGCGCCCGGCGCACCCATTATAGGACCGGCCTTTATCGAACTTATCCAGGATGGCCGCATTATCGCCAAAGAGTATACGGATATTAACGGCAAGTACGCAGTGCCGAACCTTTTGCCCGGCGTTTATCAGGTCCGCGCTTATAACGGACGCGCTTATTCCGAAGTGCAGACAGTGCAGCTCAACGGCGGCGATTTTGCACTGACCTTCAGCTTTGCGCTTCTGCCGGAAGAAAGCGTTTACAATTTCCCGAACCCTGTGGTCGCGTCCAGAGACGGCGCCATGACTACGCTCCGCTTTGAGTCGGGCGCGGAGGAACTGGAAGCGGAAATCAATCTGTTCACTCTGTCCGGCGAACTGGTCCGCAAAGTGCCGCTCGCCGCCATGCGCCCGGACGGCGTAGCGTACAAATATGACTGGGACCTCACCAATTCCGACGGAGAACCGGTCGCGTCCGGCATCTACATGATGCAGGTCCGCGCCAGAGATCTCAAAACAGATGCAAGAGCCGTTATCACAAAGAAGATAGCGATTATAAGATGATGACTTTTCCGAAACAAATTGCGGTGGAAATGTGCCGGCTCAGATTCTATATTTTGTGTCTATCACTGTTCACTTTTCACCATTCTCCATGTCATTCGGCCAACTTGATCAGCGGCACGCTTGAAGCTCTGGACTCCGCCGACATCGCGCGCAACCCGCCCGTGTTTAACAACTCCGAACGCATCGGGTTCCGTTATTCCGTCACAAACACTCAGGCGCAGGCCGGGTTCATCCAGTTCACTTTCACCTTGACCGGTCCGTCGGGAAATACTGTATTCTTTCAGCAGGGCAACGCCATCTCATCCGAACAGACCGGTCTTTCCGGCACGTCCATTTCCGGAATTGTTGTTCAGCAATTTTTCACTACGCCCGGCAACTATACCTTGAAGGGATCTGCGGCATTTTCCGACGGTTCAGAATCTGTTTCCGACACGCTCGTCATACAGATTTTTTCGCCTGTGCTGAACCTGATCTACCCGCCGGACGGTTCGCAGAACCTGACAGTCAGACCGCTCACATTTCAAT
>CAYHWZ010000037.1:0-12010 GCA_964359975.1 uncultured Elusimicrobia bacterium
ATTAAAATCACCGCGCCAAACAAACTTTCCAAAGATGATGTGGAAAAGTTTGTGAAACAGGCGGAACAATATTCGGACGCGGACAAGAAAAAGCGCGAAGAGGTGGAGACCAAGAACGAAGCGGACACGGTGATTTATGCCACGGAAAAGGCGCTTAAAGAACATGGCGATAAGGTGAGTCAGGACGAGCGGCTCAAGATTGAGCAGACACTTTCCGACGCGAAGGAAGCGGTGAAAGGTACGGACCTGGAACGTATCCGCAAAGCGAAAGAGACACTGCTAGCGGCCTCGCACAAACTGGCTGAGATGATATATCAGGAAGCCGCAGCCAAGTCTAAATCTGCGCCTGAAGGTCAGCCGACCGACGACAAAAAGGCGGACAAGGACAATGTGGTGGACGCTGAAGTTGTGGACGACAACAAGAAATAAGGAGTCTATTTAAGCCATGTCCAAAAGGGACTATTACGAAGTTCTGGGTGTGAACAAGGGCGCGCCTGCCGACGAAATCAAGGCGGCGTACCGCAATCTGGCAAAAAAGTTTCACCCGGATGTGAACAAGGACAAGCACGCTGAAGATAAGTTCAAGGAAGCCAACGAAGCGTACGAGGTGCTGTCCGACGAGCACAAGCGTCGTTTGTATGACCAGTATGGACATGCGGGAGTGCAGGCAGGGGCGGGTCCGGAAGGATTCCGCGGAGGGCCGGGCGGATTCGAAGGTGCGGGCGATTTCAACGACATTTTCGGAGACTTTTTTGAAAATGTTTTTGCCGGACAGGGCGGGGGACGGCGCGGCGGGCAGGCAAGGAGCAGAGCTTCGCGCGGAGATGACCTTCAGGTACGGTTAACGCTCACATTGCATGACGCGCTGAACGGCACGCAGAAGACCATCAAGGTCGGCCACCACAAAAGCTGCGCAAAATGTATGGGGTCAGGCGCCAAGTCCGGCGGTTCGCACAAGACGTGCAGTCAGTGCAAAGGGTCGGGGACGGTGCATTTCCGGCAGGGATTTTTCTCCTTGTCGCAGACATGCCCGCGCTGCCACGGGGAAGGGCGCATGATTGAAAACCCCTGCGACGTCTGCCACGGCACCGGACGGACAAAAGTGAGCGAACCGCTGAACGTAAAGATTCCCGCAGGTGTGCAGGAAGGCACGGCTTTGAGAGTGACCGCGTCCGGCGATGCGGGAATGAACGGCGGTCCGAACGGGGATTTATTTGTTGTGGTACACTTTGACCCGGACCCGCGCTTCGAACGGCACGACGATGACATTGTGGTGAACCAGAAACTTTCCATTACGCAGGCGGCGCTGGGCGCGGAAGTGATGGTGCCTGCTCTGGACGGAAATGTAACTTTGCGCGTGCCGCCGGGGACTCAGACCGGGACTGTGTTCCGCGTACGTGAACGCGGGATACCGCATCTCGGCGGCAGGGGCAGGGGCGACCAGATGGTGCGCATCAGTGTGGAAGTCCCGACAAGGGTTTCCGACCGCCAGAAAGAACTGCTCAAGGAACTGGCCAAATCATTCGGCGAAGATGAAGTGAAAGATGACGACTCTTTCATCAAGAAAGTGTTCGGCAAGTAGGAGCGCTGACTGTGCCACAGTTTTATGTCCCTCGAAGAAATATTCGAGGGACTTTTTTTGAGTTCGAGCCGGGCGAATCGCGCCATCTCCTGAAAGTTCTGCGGAAAAAGGCCGGGGACAGAGTGCAGATTTTCGACGGGGAAGGCATGGTGGTTGAGGCAGTGATCACGGATGTATCTGACCCGGACTGTTTGAAGGCGCGGATTGCGGCGGAACCGCCGGAAAACGCCAAGCCCGCGACAACTTTGAATCTGTACCCTGCGATCATAAAAGGCGAACGATTTGAATGGCTGATTGAAAAGGCAACGGAACTGTGCGCAGGAAGAATCGCTCCTGTACAGACTGCGCGGACAGTGGTGCATCTGAACGCTGAACGCGCGCGCGCACGCACGGAACGGTGGAAAAAAGTGGCGATGTCCGCTGCCAAACAGTGCGGACGGACTGTGCTTCCGGAGATTCTCCCCCCCATGGACTTTGGCATGGCTGCGCGTCAGGTTAAGACGGGTGAACTGAGTTTCATGCTGTGGGAAGGCGAGGAAAAGTTGGAACTGTCTCAACAAATTCGGGCACTGGACAAAATTCCGCAGGTCATCAATCTGTTCACCGGACCGGAAGGCGGGTACACGCTGGACGAAGTAAGGATTGCGAGAGAGTGCGGTTTGCAGACGGTGCGGTTGGGGAATAATATTCTACGGGCTGAGACTGCGGCGATTGCGGCGGTTTCGGTTTGTCTGCTTTAACTAAATCATCAACTGGGTGAAGGAAGTATAAGCCCGCTCCACAGTTATCGTAGACATGGGGGCAGTTTCCTCGTCGGGTGAAAGGATTTTGTTTTTGGACGGGTTGCCGAATGGTCCCCAACGTTTGGCAGAGGTCACTTTCGGCAGGTGCGGATAAAAAGAGAGCGTAGGCACACCGAGCGCGCTGGCAATGTGTAAGGGACCGGTGGAATTGGATATCATGGCGCGGCAATTGCTGATTAACGAAGCAAGTTCGCGCAACGCAAGTTGACCGGGCTGCACACTGCGGATATTTTTGTGTGAATCTCCCATGAACCTCCGGAACTTTTCGGGCAAATCCTGTTCACGGTCGCCGAAAGTGAAGACCACAGGCGTACCTGCATTGCTGATTTTTTGACCCAATCTGAAAAAGTGCTCTAAAGGCCAGTTCTGCACGGAACCTGCGGAACCTGAATGAATGGCAACGGGTCTTGCATCCGGGCCAAAACCAAGCTTGGCAACAAGTTCCCGTCCATCCCCGCGCTCCGATTCCGTCAGAAAAATCCTGGGCGGCGCCGCGGTCCCGTCCGCTCCGCAATATTTCGCCAAATCCAGATTATATTCAGCTTCATGTTTGTCCACGCGCGAGCGTTGCTGTGAAACTCTGTTGTTCAGCAGCAATGAAACCAATTTTGAAAACGGGCCGACACGGACAGGCACACCGGCGCACCAGACAGCGGCAACAGTGCGCGGCTCGACGTAGAAATGCACGGCAAGATTGAATTTGCCGCGCTTGATTTCACCCGTCAGCGCTGAAAATGTCAGTTCGTCTGCGCGGATAACATTGTGTACCGCAGGATGATGCGCCAGCAGCGGTGCTGTGTATGAACGGCAGAGAAAAGTGATGCGCGCGGCGCTGAACCTGCGGCTGAACGATTCCACAGCCGGCAGAGTGAGAATCAAATCGCCGATTTTGTCCGGACGCACGAGCAATATGTTGGCGTCGGGGCGGATATTCACAGCGATTCCAGAATATTGTCCCAGCCGGACTGAAACTTGGCGCGGGAGAAGCGTTCCTGGACCAGCCGCTTGTTGAACTGGCCCATGTGAAGCGCGAGTTCGGGATTTTTCAGAAGGTCAACAAGTTTTCTGGCCATCTGAATGCTGTCCGCGGGATTGACGGTAAAACCGCCGGTACCGTTTTCAAGAATTTCCGGAATACATCCCACAGCAGAAGCCACGACGGGACGTCCGGCGGAGAACCATTCCAGCAGAGCGCGCGAAATTTCCTCGGACCGAACGGACGAGATAACGCCGATACCACAGTTTTGGACAAATTCCGGCACTTGCGCGGGACGGATGAACCCGTGATACACAACATTTTTCAGCCCCAAATCAGCGGCCAGCGCGGAAAGGTCGGACCACTTCAAATTTTCCTCAGCGCCGGCAATGGCGAATTCCGCATCAGGCACTTCCTGCTGGACTGTTTTCGCGGCGGACAGAAAGTTTTCGAGCCCTTTGACCGGGTCAAGACGGGCAAGCACTCCGATTCTCCGGGAGATTCTGGGACTATTTTCCGACGGTGCGGAGTTTTCCGGCATTTCCAGCGGCGGATAGAGCGTGACAGCGCGGCGTTTCATAGAATGCGGTAACCGGTCGAGAATTTCGCGGTTCAGACCGCGCGACGCGCTCACTGTGCACCTGGTCTGACGATAAATCCAGCTTCCGTGAAAAGTGGAAGCGGTTGCGGACGAACGGCATCGCGTGCGGATGACAGGGATACCGCCGGCCAACCCGCAGACCACCGCAATCCAGTGTGTGGAACCGGTGTGAGCAACGATACAGTCCGGTTTGTGACGGGCAACAATTTCGGCGATACGGTAGAGATTAATCGGCGACTGCCAGAACTTGCGTCCGGCGAGAGTGACAGTTTCGATTCCCGACAATCGTACTTTTTCCTGAAAGAGAGAATTATCCTCGACCGCGGCGATGACTTCGTGACCGGACGCGCGGTGAGCCAGCACACATTCGTAGGCGTAAAACGAGAGTCCGCTCCACCAGGGGATATCAATGAGATGAACTATTTTCATACAAGTGTCCAGCAAACTTTATTGGATATTCTATATCCCCTCTCCTTAGAAAGGAGAGGGTTGGGTGAGGATAGTCTCTCGATGGTAATCCTCATCCTGCCCTTCTCCTTTTCAAGGAGAAGGGACGCAAATGTATAGTCTTTACGGGACAGGTGTGCTATTTTCATACTTTCGACACTGACTCCGAGAGAAATTTCCGGCAGGGAGCGAGCACCATTTCAGGCGTGATGTCGCGCATACACTTAAAATGTGTGAGCGGGCAGACATTGCCTCCGTGCAGGGAGCAGGGACGGCAGGCCATGTCGAGTTCCACCACCGCGCTCTTTTCACCGTACGGGAAAAAGCCGAGTTCTCTTGTAGTGGGTCCGAAGACAGCGACCACAGGCACGCCGGACGCGCAGGCCAGGTGCATGGGCCCGGAATCGTTGGTAACGAACAGACTGCATTTTGAGATAAGGAACGAAAGCGTACGCAGATCTGTTTTGCCTGCCAGGTTCACGGCTTTGCCGGACATGGCTGAAATCACGGACTGTATAATGGGTTTGTCTTTCCCGGAACCAAACAAAATGACACTGCACTGATGTTCTTTGATGAGCGAGTCTGCGACTTTGGCAAAACCTTCAGGGAGCCAGCGTTTGGTGTTCCACATGGCCCCAGGGTTCATGCCCACGATTTTTGCGACGGACGGAATGCCCTGCTCTTTCAAGAATGCGTTGAAAGTTTCCTGACTGCCGGACATTGCCAGCTGAAAAACCGGACGCGCACTTTTCACGCCGATAACTTCGAGCAATTTCAGATTGCGCTCGGAATCGTGCATTTCCCAGTCGAAGGTGACGCGGTCGGT
This sequence comes from uncultured Elusimicrobia bacterium, assembly GCA_964359975.1. Taxonomy (GTDB): domain Bacteria; phylum Elusimicrobiota; class Elusimicrobia; order 2-02-FULL-39-32; family 2-02-FULL-39-32; genus CAYHWZ01. Next base: position 5,236 of record CAYHWZ010000037.1, read on the forward strand.
AAAAAACCATTTACCCTGACTGTTGTCAAAACCCACGCGGCGCGGAATGCCGGAAAGCCAGATGAGCAGTGCGCTGCGGAACGAACGGTGCGGGACCAGCGCCACGCTGTACTTCCCACGGATTTTGCGGCTCCATTGCCCCAACGCGGAGATACCGCGGTCTGCATTGCGTTTATCCATGACAAGCAATTCGTTGATATGCGGATTATCCGCAAAAATCTCCCTGATTTCCGGCGTGCAGAGAACGTCGATTTTCGAGTCCGGATATTTTAATTTAATGGCCTGAAACATGGGCAGAGTGAGCACAGCGTCGCCCAAAAAAGCAGTCTGTACCACGAGTATTTTTGAAAAATCCCGTACCGATGCATGAAGAATTGCAGGACGGCGGGAAGCATCTGCTTTTGGCGAGGCGCCGCCGGCCGGCTTTGCGCCGAGCGCGGTCAGAGTGTCCAGATACCGGTCAACAACGCGGCGCTGGAGTTCGGGATGAGATATCCGCCTGGTGACAAACAGCCGGCGATGGAGCGCAGCCTTCTTATAGCGAACCCTGCGCGGAATATTTGACAGCCAACTGAGCAGATTGGACCGCAGATTGTCGTGCAAGTCAATGAGAATATCAAATTTCTGACGGCGCACGCGCTCGGCAAACGAAAAGATAGACTCGGATTCTCCCAGGACAAGCACATGGTCCAGATAGGGATTATCTTCCAGAACGGAGACATATTTTTCTTTCACCGCGACGGAAATCCGGCAATCAGGCCAGACTGATTTCAGTTTCGGGTAAAGCGGTTCCGTAAGCACAATATCGCCCAATGATGAGAACCGCACGACGAGAATGTTATGAGACATGGATATGCTCGCTGACCGCTGAGAGAGTCTTTTCTGTTGCCTGCCCGAAAATCCGGTCAACCGCTTGCCGCGCATTTGTTCCAACGGCATCCAATTTAGACCGGTCCGAAAGCAGGTCCGACACTTTTGCTGAAAGTTCGGCAGCGCTCTTCACTTCAAATGCGCCGCCGGAATCGATCAGGAGTTTGGCAGGTTCCTGAAAATTTTCCATATAAGGTCCGAACAGAATAGGTTTCGACAACCAAGCCGGTTCAATAGGATTCTGGCCGCCTTTATCCACGAGAGAACCGCCGACAAAGACCACTGATGCTTCATCGTAAGCCATCCACAGGTCGCCCATAGTGTCCCAGACCACTGCGTCGGCGGATGACGCGCCGGAAGACGCCCGGCTCCGCAAAACAAATGTTATCCGGCGGTCAGAGAGAAGATTGCTGATGACACTAACATTCTGCATATGCCGGGGCGCGATAATGAGTTTGAGTCCTGGCACGCGAGCGCGCAACTGCTCAAAGGCATCTATGACCAGAGATTCTTCCCCCTCGCGCACACTGCCTGCGGTGAGGACACTGTTTCCCTCGGCAAACAGACGCGAATGCGGGGCGGATGATGTACCGCGCAGATGGGCCGGGGCAAGATCGAACTTCAAGTTACCCGTGACCTGAATGCGGTCTTTCGGTACGCCAATACGTTCGTACCGCTGAGCGTCGGAGGCATCGCGGGCGCAGACAAAATCAACATACTGCAGCCAAATCCGCGACAGCGGCTTAACTTTCGAATAACGGTCAGCGCTGCGGTCTGAGAGACGACCGTTTATAATCCCCACCTGCGCGCCGTACTCCTTGGCTGTTCTGAGCCAGCGGGGCCAGAGTTCGGACTCCATTAAAATAACAGTCTGCGGTTTTACTGTCTCAAACACGCGCTGCACCGCATACGAAAAATCAAGCGGCGAATATGCAACAGCGTCGCCCAGATTCATGCGGCGCGCTTCGTCGATGCCCGCGGCTGTCATGGAGGTGAAAAATATTTTAAGCGAAGGATACTTTTTCCGCACGGCATGGACAAACGGCACAGACGCGCGGCACTCGCCAAGACTTGCAGCGTGCAGCCAAATCCACTGTTCATTTGCCGCGCTCCGCACCGGCAACGGCGCACCCACTCTGAAACGGATACTGCGGAAATCTTTAACAAACGCCGACGGGTACCGCATCAGCACTGAAAGCAGAATCAGCGGCGAGAAAATCAGCCAGGCAAAATCATAGAACAGGTAGAAGAAGAATTCCGCCAAACCTCCGCACGCCGCATCCGCGAGATCCGTAATGCGGTTCATTTCGCGGGCCAGTTCCTCGGACTTTGATTCCACATTGTCGTCAGGGGATATTTTCATGGGCCGTCCGTATCCGACGACAAAGGAGTTGAACGGTAGCGGAACCCAAAAACAGTCCCAGTTGTGAAAAATCAATTTGAACCGCGCGGAATAGGTGATAGGCAGTATGACCTTGCCGGTCATTTGGGCAAGATGAATGACACCGGGCGCAATCGCATGAAACGGACCGCGCGGACCGTCGGGGGTGACACCGACAACTTTACCCTCGTCAAGTTTCTCTTTCAGTTCCATGAAGGCGCGCATGCCGCCGCGTGAAGATGAGCCGCGTACCGTGCCCATACCGGACAGCTCAATCACGCGCGCGATATATTCGCCGTCTTTGCTTTTGGAAACTATTGTATAGGAATCAGTCTTGCGGTAAACCCAGGGAAAGAAAACTTGCCTGCCGTGCCAGAACGCGTAGATAAAGCTGCGCTGTTCAGTATCACACTTTTGACGCAGGTCGAGACGGTGCCATCTGATTCTGGAAGTTCTGCCGACGAAAGTGAGGAAAAGCCATGCGAGCCGCGGGATCAGCCGGCTACTTAGCGCGGGCATTTTTCTTCTTTACGGGATTCCACACGCAGAAACGGACCGCGCTGTAAAGAGGATGCAGAGCGCCGTCCTGGATAACGATATCCGCTTTCTGCGCGTCCAGCACAGTCAAAGAAGCTGTAAGAAGTTCCTGCGGGACCGGCATGAGCGGGGACAATTCGCATGCGTCGTCTTTGGCTTCGTCCGTAATCAGACGCAGGACAAAATGAAAGGACTGTTCCAACGATTCGAGAGCCACAGCAGTCAGCAAAGCGGCGCGGTCCGGATCGCCCTGCTCTTTGCTAACCCGTATCTGTTCCTGAACCGTTACCCCTATAGTGGCGGCAATGATGGAAATTGAAATCGCAGGCGCCGATGACGCGTCCCACATTGACTTCAAAGCTTCCGGAGTTTCGGCTTTTGACCAGGTATCGTACACTGCGGACAAGTGCATCAGCGGCATACAGGGCAGGATTTCCTTCTCGATATCGCGGCTCTGAATCTCGGCAAAAGCAGCCGGATCCAGGGCATTCCTCAGATTTTTCATCACTGAAGCTGGCCGGGGCACAACTTTGAACTTCTTTATTTTTTTAAGCACAGACCGGACCTGCAGACGGGCAACAAGCTGAGTAAAAGCGCGGGTATAAAACTACTTCTTTCGGGTATGAATTCTTTCCCATTCAAAAACCATCGGCGCGGCGATAGCCAGGGTTGAATAGCAGCCGACAAGCACGCCCCACACCATGCACAAGGCAAAATCATGTATAACGGCGCCGCCGAAAAAGAAAAGCGCCAGCACTACCAAAAGCACGGTCAGAGAAGTGATGATAGTGCGGGAAAGAGTTTCGTTCAAACTGGCATTGATGATGTCGGACAGCGGCTCTGTACGGAGAAACCGCATCTTTTCCCTCATTCTGTCAAATATGACAATGGTATCGTTGATGGAATAACCCGCAATGGTCAGAAGCGCGGCCACTACAGTAATGGTCACTTCCTTGTCCAGCACTGACAGCAGACCGACAGTAACAAAAACATCGTGCGCCAGAGCCAGAATACCGCTCGCACCCCACACTCCGGAATGAAATCTGAACGCAACGTACAGAATAATTCCCAAAAACGAAAATATTACGGCCCACATGGCCTGTTTCTTAAGATGAGCGCCGACCGCAGGTCCGACATACTCCATTCTCAGCAGATTCACACTGTTGGACGGAAACGAAGCGGACAAGGCATCTTTTATCTTTTTGCCCGTATCTGCCGCTGACGTTGTTGCAGTCATTGTGCTCTGCGCCATGTCACGTGACTGCGCCTCAAGCGGAGTACGGATGATGTACGCGTTCTGCGCAGGCACACTCTGAATTTCGCTCCTATCCATACCCGCACCGGCGAGCGAAGCTCTCACTTCTTCCGATGAAACAGGGCTGCTGAACCGGACCTCGACCAGATTGCCGCCTGTAAAATCAAGGCCCCACTTCGGTCCGCCTTTCATCACCAGCGAAATAATGCTGATGGCAATGAGCGCACCGGAAACACTGAACAAAGAGTACCGTTTACCTATGAAATCAAAGTTTGTTTTTGAAATAATTTCAAGCATGGCTATACGCTCAATTCGTTCATGGTTCTATCCTGGAAACGCCATTCATAGAATGTTTTCGTCGCAAAAATCGCCGTGAACATGGATATCATCAAGCCCCAGAAAAGTGTGACCGCAAAACCTTTTACAGGTCCGGTGCCGAACTGGAACAAGAACCCTGCCGCAATCAATGTGGTGACGTTAGAGTCCAGGATAGCCGTGAACGCGCGCGCATACCCCTGATCAACAGCCATACGCACAGTTTTGCCCAGACGCAATTCCTCTCTGACGCGCTCCAGAATCAGCACATTGGAATCCACAGCCATACCCAGTGTAAGAATGATACCCGCGATGCCGGGCAGTGTAAGTGTGGCATGAGCGTAAGCCAGCACTCCAAGCAGGTATATAAGGTTCAAAATCAAAGCGGCATTTGCAATCAGACCTGCTCCTCTATAATAGAATCCCATAAATATAAACACGAGCAAAATCCCTATGAGACTGGACCGTACGCCGGCACGGATGGAATCTTCTCCCAGAGTAGGCCCGACTGTTCTTTCCTCAATGACTCTGACAGGCGCAGGCAGAGCGCCCGCACGCAGAACCGTTGCCAGAAACTTGGCGTCTTCCGCTGTAAAGTTGCCCTCTATCACAGCTTTGCCGTCGGGAATACGGGTACGGATAGTGGGCGCGGATTGGACAACGCCGTCCAGCACAATAGCAAGATTGCGGTTCAAATTCGACTCAGTCACTGCGGAGAACAATTTCGCGCCGTCAGGGTTGAACTCGATTGAAACTTCAGGATATCCGAAACCGCTTCCCCCGCCCAACTGGACTTTGGCATTGGTCAGATACGCGCCGGTCATTTCAGGAGTGGACTTGGTCAGAAAAAACCGTCCTTCGCGGCCCGGCAGGAGCATGTAGCCCGTGGGAAAACGTGAGGTAATCTCTTTGGGAACACCTTCGGGATGCTCGGCGGCGGATGAGAGAGAAATACTTTTTTCGCGCAGCATGGAAGCGATATCTTCTATTGCTTTGCTGTCGTCCACAAGACGGAACTCGAGTAAAGCGGTCTTTCCTATAAGCTGTTTGGCGCGTTCCGGGTCTTTGATGCCGGGGAGCTGAACCACAATCCAGCGTTCGCCCTGCCGTACGATGAGAGGTTCACCCACGCCGAACTGGTCCACGCGGTTTCTCACGATTTCAATAGCTCTGTCCAGCGCATCCTGCCTGACCTGGTCAAAGGTGACACCAGCTTCGGCAGCCAGCTTTTCGGTTTCCAGTTCCAGCACCAGATGAGTGCCGCCTCTCAGATCCAGACCGAGTTTTAATATCTTTTCCTGAATTTTATCTTTGGCAGCTTCGCGGCGGTCGCGTTCATCGGGAGAAAAGTTGTACCAGGCCAACGTAGGATACAGCAGATAGAACGACAGCGCGAGCGGAATTGCTATTGCGATGAGACGCCAGTGTATTTTTGTCATGGTCTGCGGTTTTTCAAATCAATGCTATTTTGACGCGGAAACTACCGGGGACGATTCCGGCGAAGAAATCACTTCAGAGACCGCGCTCTTGAGTATTTTGATGCGGACATTGTCGGCTATTTTGATTTCCAGTGTTGTATCACCGACGCTGGCCACGCTCCCGTAGATACCGCTGGAAGTGATGATATTGTCGCTTTTTTTGACAGCGTCCACCATTTTCTGGTGCATTTTAATTTTCTTCTGCTGGGGGCGGATGAGCAGAAAGTAAAAAATTATAAAGATGGCGATCAGCGGCACAAAACTGATCAAAGGCGATGGCGCCTGCTGGACTGGTCCGGATTCTGCGTACGCGAGCGATGTCATGTTCTCCTCCAAATCCTTTGTTTGAGCTAATCCAAATTCCGTCTAAAACGTATATTTTTGCAAACTTTGAGACTAAATGCAAGGGCTGGGCGGGAAATCATTCCTCCCACCTGCGCAGGATGGCTCCGGGGTAGTACATTTTCAGAATTTTTTTGTAACTGTATCCTTTGAGCGCCGCGCCTTTTGCTCCGTGCTGGCACATGCCCACACCGTGTCCCCATCCATGCCCGCGGAAAAAAAATCCGCCTCGGACTTTTTTAACAGACTTGATTAAAGTGGAACGGATGACCGACGTCCCGACGGCACTGCGGAAAATGCTGGCGCGCATTTTGAGCAGACCGTTCTTGTGACGGATATCGACATTCAGCGCGCGACCGGACCGTCCGTGTCCCCGGAGTTTAATAGATGTGATGGGCAACGTCAGAGCGAATCCTTTGCTCTTTAAGGAACGCGCGAGAGAATCTTCGGAAATTTCCTTTTCCCACGAATAAGCGTCTTCGTTGCGGCAAAATTTGCAGCGGACAGACTGGAGATAGGCCACGTCGGAGGAAGAGTCCCATGCGCTGGAAGGTTCTTCTGTGCGTCCGCCGCAATTTGCAAAAAAATAGGTGATGG
>CAYHWZ010000038.1:0-11953 GCA_964359975.1 uncultured Elusimicrobia bacterium
CAGTTCACTGTGACTGAACGGGACAAAAAGTTAGTCCAGCGCTCTGCGAACAGATGATATTTTTTTTCAGTTTCCATCACGCGCAGACTGGAAATTAGCACGGGTACCGGCGTAATAAGAGACACCATTCGACCGGCGATATTGGCGCGGGTCAGCCAGGTGTGCAGAATGTCCGGAGCGGATTCGCGGACTGCTTTTTTAAGCCGGAATAGCAGGAACGGCAGGTCCATGACACCGGGCACAAACGAATCCGGAGAACGGAGCGCAGTGACCGGCACACCGATTTTGCGCAGAGCATCGCCCGTGGGACCGTCGGACTTGAGAGCGGCCACGGACATTTTGAAGCGGTTACGGTCCGCGCGGCGGCAAATTTCCAGAATTATTTTTTCCGTCCCGCCCAGACCCAGGTTCGGCAGAAGGTGTAGAATTTTTATCATTATTTTATCCTGCAAATGCTCCTTGCACAGAGCAAGCTTTAAATTTTATCATATTTTCAGCCATTGCTCGTCAATCGGGATATGGTATAATCTTTTCAAAAGAATCATGAGAGTGATGCTGATATTGATGTGGGCGGGAATATCCGCAGTGAATGTTTCCTGCCGTCAGAATTCCGACACTTTGATGAACAGCGCTGCGGACGGACAGGCATTCAGCCGGCAGAGAGAACAGATGGTTGCGGAACAGATAGCAGGACGTGACATGCGCGATGAACAGATAGCGCGGGCGTTCCGCAAAGTTCCGAGACATCTTTTTGTGCCGCAAGAGCAGAGAGCGAACGCGTACGAAGACAGGCCGCTCTCCATCGGATACGGGCAGACAATTTCCCAGCCATATATTGTGGCAGTCATGACAGAAGCGCTGGACATAAAACCCGGCCAAAAAGTGCTGGAAATCGGTTCCGGGTCCGGTTACCAGGCGGCAATACTGGCGGAGATGGGAGCAAAAGTTTACAGTATTGAAATCGTGCCGGAACTTGCAGCGTTTGCTCAGACCAATTTGAAAAGCGCCGGTTATTCACAGGTAAGCGTGAAGACCGGAGACGGATACAAAGGGTGGAAAGAGCATGCACCTTACGACGCAGTGATTGTGACCTGTGCGCCGGAAAAAGTGCCTGAACCGCTCGTAGAACAGCTCAAGTCAGGCGGCAAAATGGTAATACCCGTCGGTGAAGCCGGAGATGCGCAGGACTTGGTGATGATAGTGAAAGAGCAGGGAAAACTTGTGAGCAAGGTTTTGGCTCCGGTAAGATTCGTGCCTATGAAAGGCGAGGCGGAAAAGAGATGAAGTTGAAACTTTGTTTGGCAATATTTATTTTTGCATCCGGTTTGTGCGCGCCGGCCTGGTCTGAAGTGGACCTGTATCCATTTCCAAAAGTGGACGACGTGCGCACGGTCAAAGTCAAAGAGAAAAAACCCGCGGACCCGTTTGTGCAGGCGCTTTCCAAAAAGTTCGCTTTGCCTGAAGAACTGCTCACCGAACATATTCTGCAAGGACTGGGCCGGGTGGAACTCATCCGTCTTATCCTGATTTCAAAAAAGTCCGGCAAGAGTCTGGAAGAGCTTGCCAAAGAGCGCGAGAAGGGAACCAAACTGGCCAAGATCGCCCAATCCGCCGGAGTCGAACCTAAAGCTGTCCGGCGGGAAGCGGATTCCGTGTTCAAGGAAATTGAAAAAGAAGCCGCGCAAATTCGCACGCAAGTCACACCATCCACCGCTGCCGTGGCCGGAGTGGACAACACCATCAGCCGTCCGGATACAGGAGAAAAAAAGAAATGACAGAAATTCCGCCGGAACAGAATCCGTCTTTGAAAACAGACATGCGTCGCCATGTACCGCTGATTATGCTGGCCGCGCTTTACCTGGCCTGTACCGGAATCGCGCTGATTCAGACCATGAAAAAAGCAGCTCCGTCCGACAAGTCTCCGTCTGCAGGCGCGTCCGCTCTGATGAAATTGAAAGCAACCGGTCCGGCCATTGCCATCGTACCCATTTACGGAGTCATCACTGTGGCGGAACAGGGCCCCATGTTCCGTCCCATGTCCGCGGACCGGATAGTTCGCCGTCTCAAAACCCTTTCCGAAAAAGAAGACGTCAAAGGCGTGGTGCTCCGCATCAATTCGCCCGGCGGCAGCGTGGGAGCAGTGCAGGAAATTTATGATGAAATTCTGCGTCTGAAAAAGGCCGGCAAAAAAGTGGTGGTCTCGATGGGCGATGTGGCAGCATCGGGCGGATATTATGTTTCGGCTCCTGCGGACCGCATATTTGCCGACGCAGGTTCGCTCACCGGGTCCATCGGAGTGATTTTTGAAGTGGGCAACGTGCAGGAACTTTTCAAAAAAATCGGGGTGAAAATCGAAGCGGTCAAATCCGCGGAACACAAAGATATCGCCTCGCCCTTCCGCGCCATGACCGAGAAAGAACGGCAGATCCTGCAGTCCGTCATCAACGACGCGTACGACCAGTTTGTGACCGCCATCGTAGACGGACGCAAATTGGACAGGGAAAAAGTGCTCGCTCTGGCCGACGGACGCATTTATACCGGCACACAGGCCAAAGCCGAGGGTCTCATTGACGAAATCGGCAATCTTGAAGCCGCCATCGCGAAGTGCACGGAACTGACCGGAATCAAGGAAAAGCCGCGTATCCTCTACGATGAAGACCCGTTTGAAAAATTCCTTTCCGCGCTTCAAAGCCGCACCACGATCTGGGGACAGGCAGCGTCGCGGTTCGGCGTGAGATTCGCTTACATGTGGGAATATGCGCTCTAAATTTTCGGCCTCATTTGCCGGCATCCTGCTGACACCGTCGGAAACAGTGCCCGCGGTTTTGGAGCAGGAAAATTTTGGTTCAGGGCTGATAGTACTGCTGGCCGGATGGCTGAACATATTGTTGAGCATCCTGCTAATAGCGCCCGTTTCACTCGGCGCCGAATCTGTCGTTGTATCACTGATGATGGGGATGATGTTCATGTCCGCGCTTTTTCTGATGAAAGTCATGGGCATACATTTTTTCGCTGAACTGCTCGGGGGAAAAGGGAGCATGACCGGACTGTTCGCCGGACTGGCCTGGAGCATGGCGCCGCTTCATTTGGGATTGCCGCTCACCTTTCTCGCGCTCGGCACGCGGCTTGTAATATTGATTCCGGTCTGGATTATTCTGCTTGCATGGTCCAGCCGGCTGAGCGTGGACGTAATCAGCAGACACTACTCCCTGCCGCAGTTCCGTTCCGCATTGAGCACGATACTGCCGGGCATATTTTCAATTATGTTTATGATGTGCATGGCGGCGGGATCAGCGTTCCTTATTCTCTACCGTATTTTTCCCTGAACGAGTGACTGTCCGAAAACCCTATTGCGAAAAATGGTATCCGTCGGCGATGGAAGGTGTGCGCCGTTATCTTTCGTCTGCGTCTCCGTCAGGCGGGGGAAGAATTTCATTCGGAGTGGTGCCGCATGCGGGATGGATTTATTCCGGACGAGTGGCCGGAACAGTTTATTCGAAGATAATTCCGGCGCAGACCTGCATTTTTCTCGCCACCAACCATACCGGACTCGGACCGCGCACCAGCATTTTCCCCGATGGAACATGGCAGATGCCGCTGGGCAGTTTTGAAGTGGACAACGGACTTGCTCAGAGAATACTGAAACATTCCAAATCAATGACCCCTGATACCGAAGCGCATCTTTACGAGCACGCCATCGAAGTCCAGCTCCCGTTCCTCAACGCAATGAACCCGCATAGCCGCATTGTCTGTATTGAGATGCAGGACTACCGCTGGGAAACCTGTTCGGACACGGCGATATCGGTCGCGCACGCGATCGAGGAAACACTGCACGATTCGCCCGACGCGTCCTTTGCCGTACTGGCGTCATCGGACATGACCCACTGCGGGGAAAGTTACGGCCAGCTGCCGCCGCCGAATATAACTGCCGGCGACTTTGCAAAACAGCATGACCAGCCCGCGTTGGAAAAAATGATTCACATGGACCCGCGCGGACTGCTTGAAACTGTGAAGACGAAAAAGATCACCATGTGCGGTTCCGGACCGGCCGCGGCCGTTATAGAATGTGCGCGCCTGCTCGGAGCGCAAAAAGGACAACTGCTCACCTACGCCACGTCGGCGGATGTTTCAGGCCCGGATTCGGACATGGCTGTGGGTTATGCAGGGATGGTTTTTCACTGACGCCATGTGCGGCATCTGCGGCAGACTGAACTTTACAGCGGAACCGGTTGCAGCGGAACAGGTCCGCACTATGAACGACCGTATGCATCACCGCGGTCCGGACGAAGACGGATTTTATTTCTCGCCGCAAAAAAATTTCGGCATGGGTATCCGCCGTCTCAAAATCATTGACCTGTCCACAGGTTCACAGCCCATTTTCAACGAAACCCGCGACATCGCCGTACTGCTGAACGGCGAAATCTACAACTATATCGAACTGCGCGAGGATTTGGAAAAGAAGGGTCACCGTTTTGCCACACAGTCCGACACCGAGACTATTGTGCATGCTTACGAAGTGTACGGTCTGGACTTTGTGAAACACATGAACGGAATGTTCGGCCTGGCGATCTGGGACGACAGCAAAAAAATACTCATCGTAGCCCGCGACCGGATGGGTATCAAACCCATGTACTACCGTTGTGATTCGTCAGGGCTCTCATTCGCATCGGAACTCAAATCCATTCTTGCCGATGGTAAATGTCTGCGCGAAATCGACATGACAGCGCTGGACGATTATTTTTCACTGCTTTACATCCCGGGCCCGGCCTCGATTTTCAAAGCTATCCGGAAACTGCCGCCTGCGCACATTATGGTCTGCGACCCGTCGAAACAGAAACTCGACATCCGCCGCTACTGGCAAAAACCCATGCCGGAACCTGCACAGGACAAAGGATGGGAACACTACCGCGAACGTTTGGACACCATGTTCCGCGACGCGCTCAAACTCCAGCTCAGGTCCGATGTACCAAACGGTGTTTTTCTGTCGAGCGGACTGGATTCCGGAGCCATCGCGTACTATGCGTCGCAGGTTTCGGCCACGAAAGTAAAGACATTCACCGTGCATTTTCCCGAACAGTCGTACAGCGAACAGGAAGGCGCGCAGCTCATTTCAAAACTGTGCGGCACGGACCACCACGAAATTCTGCTCGAACCGAAGGCGGACGAAATCGTGCGCAAGACCGCTGACTATTTCGACGAACCGTTTGCGGACAGTTCCGCCATACCCACCTACCTCCTCTGCCAGGCCTCGCGGAAACAGATCACAGTGGCGCTGTCAGGCGAAGGGGGCGACGAACTTTTCGCCGGGTATCCCACATATCTGGCAACGCGCTACGCATCAGTTTACCGTGCATTTCCGGGACTTGCGCGGAGGATGATTTCGGCAATGGTGCGGAATCTGCCTGTTTCATGGGACCGCATCAGCTGGGACTACAAATTGAAACAGTTTGTGCGCGGCGCTGAATACGCGCGCGAACGGAGCCACTTTGCATGGAAAGAAATTTTCAGCGAAGAAGACAAACAGAAATTGTTCAGCAAAGATTTTTTGAGCGCGAAAAACGGACATGACGGGTTCGATAGTTTTGCAGCACGGTTCAGGGAAGCAGTCAGCGGCACAGACCTTGAAAAACTGCTTTACGTTGACCAGAACACCTATCTCCTGGACCAGTTCCTCGTCAAATCCGACCGCATGAGCATGGCGCATTCGCTGGAAGTCCGCGTACCCATCCTCGACCACCGCCTTGTGGAACTCGCATCGGAAATTCCGGACCGCTACAAAATCAGAGGACTGACGACGAAGTGGACACTCCGCAAATTGATGGAGGGAAAACTGCCGTCATCCATCATTTCCGGCGCCAAAAAAGGATTTTCGCCACCGCTCCCATACTGGATAGCGCATGAACTGAAACCGCTGGTGGAGGAATGTCTTTCCGAGGACCGCATCCGCAGTACCGGCGTGCTGAATCCGCAGTATGTGAACGAACTGAAGACACTGCACTATTCACGCAAACGGGACTGCCACCGCCAGATATGGTCTCTGGTGAATTTCGTGCTGTGGTTTGAAAAGTGGAAATGATTTTCAGTCGTTGAGATGGTACGGGTCGCGGATACGCTGGCGCGCGAGCTTGTGCGAATCCCAGACATCCGGATACTTGAGCACCGCGCGGTACTTGGCCTGAGCATCCATTCTTTTTCCCTCGATATCAAAAAGTTCCCCGCGCCTCAGATAAGCTAACGATTTCCATCCTTCGAATTCTGTCGGCTGGTCAATGACGCTGTCCAGCAGTTGTTTGGCCAGACGGAAGTTCCGGATGTTCCATGCGCTCACAGCGTAGTGGTAGAGCACTTTACTCATCAGCAGTTCGTACGGACTCAGATAAAATTCCCTTTGCGGTCCGGCATTCGCGCGGAGAATATAACGCTCACATTCCTGCATCACAACATCCCACTTTTTCTGGTCGAATGCGGTCTTTATCCTGCACCACAGAAAGAGCGGACTGTCCGGGAAACTATGAGTGAGCGCGGCGGCTTTGCGTTCGGCATCATCGTATCGTTGTTCGTCATTAGCCGCGTTCCACTGAAAATAGGCCGCTTCCAGACGGACAAACCGGCTCTTGAATTCTGCAAAACGCAGATGGCGCAGCGCGCGTTCACGGTCGCCCCGGATGGAAAAAGATGCAAGCGCTTTAAGCGTGGGCCCCAGCGTGGCCGCGTAGTACTCGAACATGCCGATACCGAGATACGCGTCATAGACTTCAGGGTCAAGTTCCACCACTTTCAGCATGTTGGAGTATCCTTTCTTGCCGGAAAGATACGCGCGCACCCACTGATTGCGGGTCACGTGGAACCACCCCTTTGCGCCGAGCGCGCCTCCGAGATAGAGGTACCCGACTTCAGGATGTCCGGACTTTTCAATGTAGGTCTTTGAAATATCAATGGTCCGTTCCGCCTGGTCCAGAAGTTTTTTCTCCATTGGCGGATTGCGGTTCAGCAGGCAGTCGTAGGTGAGACGGTACCAGATGAGCATGAGCTGAAAAAAATAAGCCGCAGGATGGTCCGGACGGATCTGCACAGCGCGGGCCAACTGTTCTTCGGCGGACTTGAAATCCAGATTGTAAACCGCGGATGTGCCGGCAGAAAGATAACCCTCGAGGTCCGGAGGGAAAGCTTCTCCGCCATTCTGGGCAAAACCGGCCGGCGCGCTGATAAAAAAAGCAGCGCCAAGTGTCACCAGACTTTTCCTGAGGTACCTCATATTCATCGCTAAAAGTATAGCGTTTTTTTGATATAATAGAAAGTTAATGACCGAGTTTCGAAGAGACCCTCTGACGCGTCGCTGGGTGATAACAGGGCTGGACCAGAATAACAGCCCCGAAGATCACCTGCGTTCGCCGTTGAAAAAAGTTCCGCCGAAAGACTGTCAATTCTGCGAAGGGCGCGAACAGATGACCCCACCGGAAACCTACGCCGTGCGGAAAGACAGCACCCAGGCCAATACTCCCGGCTGGCAAATCCGCGTGGTGCCGAACCGCGCCACTGACCTGCACTCCGGAGAACTTGCGAAACGCAGCCAGGGCGGTCTCTATGACATGCAGAACGGCGCCGGCATCCACGAAACCGTGATTGAAACTCCTCAGCACATATCGCAATTTTCGCAGCTTTCCGCAGCGCACATTTCGGACGTGTTCAAAACTTTTCAGTTGCGCACGCGCGAACACAAGAAAAATCAACTGCTGAAAGGCACCTTTATATTCCGCAACCAAGGCAAACGGAGCGCGGGAGTATACGATCACACGCACTCGCATATCGTCTCGCTCCCGTTCGTGCCCAAGACGATTCAGGACGAATTGTCCGGCGCAAAATGGCACTATGACCTCAAAACGCGGTGCCTGTTTTGCGACATGATAGCCGAGGAAAAAAAGCTGAACCTGCGTGTACTGTTCGAGAACGACCGTTATTTTTCCTGGTGCCCGTTCGCGTCGAGGTTCCCGTTCGAATGCTGGATAATGGCCAAACAGCACCAGCACGATTTTACTCACGCGGACTCTGCCGGATTCGGCGATTTGGCCGAAATCGTCAAAAAAACATTGACGGCTCTGGAAAAAACTCTGGGCGACTGTCCGATGTCGTTTGTCCTGCATACTGCGCCGCTGAGAGGCGATGTGACGGAAGACAACTCATACATCCAGCCGGCCTACCACTGGCACATTGAAATCCTGCCGCACGCCTGGCCAGTGGGGGGATTCGAGTGGGGCGGAGACTTTTTTCTTTCGCCGCCTTTACCGGAGAAATGCGCCGCCATACTCCGGAATCCGGATGCTCAATAAAGAAGTATCCCGCCGACTTTTTGAAATCGCGCGCATGCTCGAACTGGCCGAAGAGAACCGGTTCAAGATCCGCGCGTTTGAAAATGCCGCGCACACTTTTTCCGAAATCACCGATGATATAGCGGTCCTTGACCAAAAAGATGCTCTCACCTCTCTGCCCGGCATCGGCAAAGGCATAGCCGAGAAAGTGCATGAGTACATTCATACAGGAAAAATCAAGGAACATGAAACGCTGGCGGCAAGGTTTCCGGCGGGTCTGCTGGAAGTGATGAACCTTTCCGGGCTCGGTCCAAAGCGCACACTTTTTCTTTTCAAACAAATGGGCGTGTCTTCCATCCAGCAAGTGCGCGAGGCCGCGGAGAAAGGCAAACTGCGCGGACTGGAAGGGTTCGGCGCGAAACTGGAAGAAAATATTCTCAAAGGCATTTCCCTGCGCGACGAGTTTTCCAAGCGAATACTGCTCGCTGACGCCCTCCGCCTGGCAAAACATGTGGTGGACGAATTGAAGGGACGGTGCCGCTCGATAGAAGAAATCACAACAGCCGGCTCGCTCCGCCGGTGGAAAGAAACCATCGGCGACGTGGACATACTCTGCGCGTCCAAAAAACCGGAAGAAGTGATGGAATATTTTGTGCAGATGAAAGAAGTGCGGCAGATGCTTGCGCGTGGTGAAACTAAATCGTCCGTCATTTTTGACGACGGTATGCAGTGCGACCTCCGCGTGGTGAAACCGGAATCGTTCGGCGCGGCGCTCCTCTATTTTACCGGTTCCAAAGAGCACAACGTGGCGCTCCGCGAACTTGCACTGAAAAAGGGGTTCACCATCAATGAGTACGGACTCTATCCGCTGACCAACAAGAAAAAGGCCGCGGCATCCAGAACAGAAAAGGAAATTTACGCGAAGCTGGGTCTGGAATATATCCCGCCCGAACTGCGCGAAAACCGGGGCGAGATTGATGCCGCAGCCCGCAAGAAGCTGCCGAAACTCGTGGAAGAAGATGATGTGCGCGGCGATTTTCACAACCATACTCGCCTGTCCGACGGGAACAATACGCTCGACGAGATGGCGTTCCGCGCAAAGGAAAAAGGGTGGGAATGGTTCGTCAGCGCGGACCATTCGGAATCGCTCAAAGTCGCGCACGGTCTGGACCGCAAAACTCTGTTTGCAAAGAAAAGCGAGATTACAAAGATGAACAAGAATTCGCGCGGGTTCAAAGTCCTGCTGGGTTCGGAAGTGGACATTCTGGCAGACGGGCAGATGGATTATTCCGACGACATTTTGAAAGAGATAGATTTTGTCACAGCGTCGGTGCATACGGGTTTTAAGCAGAACGAGGAACAGATCACGCACCGCATTGTCTCTGCCATGAAAAACCCGCACGTGGACATCATCGGACATCTTACCGGACGGCTCATCAACAGCCGCGAGGCCTACGCGGTGAATTTTGCCCAGGTGTTTGAGAACGCGCGCGCGACCGGTACTGCGCTCGAAATCAACGGCCAGCCCCAGCGTCTGGACCTCTACGACACGCACGCAAAGACCGCGGGGGAAATGGGAATTTATCTCACTCTCACGACGGACGCGCATTCCGCGGCCCAGCTGGACAACATGACCTTTGCCGTGGCCAGCGCACGCAGAGCATGGCTCACGCGCGGACAGATTCTGAATTGCCTTGAACTGGACGAATTACTCAAATGGAAAGGAACCCCCTTATAATGAAAAGAATAATAACCGCCGTAATTCTGTCTCTCCTCGGACCCGGACTGGGCCAGATATACAACAAAGATTATAAAAAGGGCGCCGCTCTGTTGGCCGTGTCCACACTGCTCATATTTCTGCCTGCCATCTGGCTCGCGCGCGAAGTGGCCCGGCTCATGCCCCAGCCGCCCGACGCAATCCAGCCGGAAATGCTCCGCGAAATCACCAAGACAATCGCCACTCAGAACGCCCACGTGCTGAACATCATCAGCTTCACTTTTCTGGGTATCTGGGCCTATGCCATTACGCAGGCATATTTTAAGGCAAAAGAAATATCCGAGTCTGAGACCGGTACGCAGGACCGGAATAGCGGCAGCGGACCCACTCCGGCTTCATGAACTGGATACTCTGGTTTTTCGGCGCGATTGCCGCGTCGCTTTCGTGGATGGCGTATCATCGTAGTCCTGAACTGCTGGGCGCAGGATGGAAAACCGGATTCAGTCTGCTTGTCAAGATTTTCCCAATTTTGATTCTTGCATTCGGTATTTCGGGTCTGGCACAGGCGCTGGTCCCGAAAGAAGTGATTGCACGGTGGCTGGGCAAAGAGTCCGGTTGGCGCGGTATCTGGCTCGGCTGTCTCGTCGGCGCTGTGACGCCCGGCGGACCGTACACCAGTTTTCCGATTGTGGCTGCTCTGCATCAGTCCGGCGCCAGTCTCGGCACACTGGTATCTTACGTGACGGCATGGTCTTTGTGGGCCGTGGCGCGGCTGCCTATTGAGTCTGCGCTCATCAGTCCCAAGTTCATGGTTTTCCGGCTGCTGTCATCGCTGCTTTTTCCGCCGCTGGCCGGAGCCATAGCGCACATTTTCTTTTCAAAATATTTCTGAACATGAACACCCGTGCCGTCACCTGCGTCGAAATGCGCGAAATTGACCGTCTCGCATCCGAAGAGTACGGTATCCCCGTCGAGACTCTGATGGAAAATGCAGGTCGGGCCGCGGCTGAACAGGCGGAGAAAATGCTCGCGGCTCTTCCAGGCGCAAAATCTGTCCTCGTGCTGTGCGGGGGAGGGAACAACGGCGGCGATGGTTTTGTTGCGGCGCGGATTCTGGCGCTGAAAAATTATGCGGTGAAGGTGCGTCTGTTCAAACCGGAAAATTCTCTGAAGGGTGCAACATTGACAAATTTTGAACAGCTTGGCAAAACCGGGGCGGACTGGAAGTTTTGTTCCGACGCAGATGCGATTGCCGGGGATATTGAGAATAGCGGACTGATTGTTGACGCACTGCTCGGCACGGGATTCACGGGAACACTGACCGGTACGATCGCCGACGCCATCGAACTCGTTAACACTTCGGGCAAACCCGTGCTTGCGGTTGATGTGCCGTCCGGGTTGGATGCGGACACCGGACGCGCCGAGGGTCCGTGCATCAAGGCGCACGTGACCATTACCATGGGCGCTCTAAAGACCGGATTTTTGACGGAGCAGTCCCGCACATGGACCGGCAACGTGATTGTGGCAGACATCGGGTTTCCCGACACAATTTTTGAACTGAAATTACCAACCAGGAGGCAACACACATGACCACAGGAGTAGTGCTGATCCGTCTGTCCGCAGGCAGAGAAAAGAGCGCGCTCGCCAAAATAAAGGTCACCAAAGGCGTGTCGCATGTATCTGCAGTTTACGGAAGATGGGACTTGATCTGCGACATAGAGTCCGACGACCTGCAAACCATGACCAATGTTGTCGTCAACAAATTGCGCGCCATACCGGGAGTGTCTTCCACCGAAACCCTGGTAACAACCGCCATATAGCAGAACCAAGGGGGCCATGCCGAACTTTGCTGCTTTAACCCTGACATGCGCCCTGCTTCTGTCAGGCTGCGGCGCGGACAATCGACGCATGTCCCGCGGACCGGACGGCG
>CAYHWZ010000039.1:0-11801 GCA_964359975.1 uncultured Elusimicrobia bacterium
AGTTGATATTGCAGAACAGGTCCAGCGTCTTGTCCTCAATGAGCGGAAACTGCCACGGCGCCATAAAAACAATCCTGTACTTTTCCAAAGTCTTCCTGTCGAACGATTTACATTCCCTGCTTTGCTGATACGTCATGATCTGCTCTTTCGGAAAAATCTTCGTCAGATAATACTGCGAAAACACCAGTCCGCCCGGCAAGTCCATCACAATGTACGTCATATCTTCTACTGCGTTCAGAAACACATAGGCCAGCCGTCCGTACCCCGCGCCCAGTTCGCACATCACCACCCGTTTGCTCTTAATCTCGTTCATACAGGAGTGAATACTGTAGAATTCGCTCACAGACTGCAACAAATCCAGCGTCATCTTCCGCCCCTGCACTTTGTACAAATCGCCCTTTCCGCCCACTTCCGGTTCTTCCAGTTTACCGAGCAGATTGAGCTTGTCGCCGGCTTTCAGCGTATTGAAATAGAGCCATACCAGACAGTCATAAATGATGGGATGCGTCGGCGCAAACCCCGCAAAGTAACGGTTATATTTCTGGTCCTTGAAACGGTCAATCCCTTCCGTGTACATCAGCCGCTTAAAATGTTTGTAAATGTCCGCCCAGAACAAAGACGGTTTGTAAAGAACGTCCGCTGCCTCCATGTCCCGCACCATCAAGTTCAGCAATTCCGCCGACTCCCTGTCAAAAACTCCCTGACCGGTCAGCTTTTCACGCACCCGCGCAGCGATATATTTCAGTCTGAGCGGCAGACCGCGCAACCCTCCGCGTACTTTGGCAATGGCCCGGCTAATCACAGTACCGTTCAATTTAGGGGAACCTCCGACAAAGCGCCGTCATTCCGGCTGCCATGGTTCAAGTCTGATTGTTCTCTGCAAGTGTTCATAGGGAAAGGTTCAGCGCGCATGAGCGGATTTTTTCAAAATATATTCAGGCAACTGACCGCCTGATTGGCCCATGGAATGCTCATAACGTATCGACGCGCCCGACGGGTTGAACGGTATGTTGAGTTTACTCCGCACATCACGCTCGACATGGTCGCGCAGTTTGACCAGTTCCTCCGCGCTCAAATGGTCCGTGAACACGTACGAACGGTACCCGCCGTTGGGGTCACCTTTATAATAGTCCGCCACTTTGGTGTAGTCCACTTCATAAGCAAACAGTTTGTCGCCCGTTTCTTCAAACGTGTATACCCAGATATTCTTCCTGCCGTCTCTCACCGCATAGTCATAGTAAGGTGTACCCGGATACGTGGTGATTATGGTAACGTCAAAATCCGCCGGACGCACTTCGTTGAGCCAGCGGTGAGTGTCCTCCACCGTTTCTTCCGATTCACCCGGATGACCGATGGACATCAACGCCTTCACTTTCAAATTATGTTTCACCGCAAATTCCACGCACCGTGTATTCTCGTCGCGCGTGGCCTTCTTATTGATATTCTTCAGAATCCTCGGTGACCCCGACTCAAAACCAGTCAGCACCCAGCGGAACCCTGCCCGGTACATCGCCTTTGCCTGCTCGTCGGTAAAAAGCTGCGACTTCACAAATCCTCTTAATCGGAACTCAACCCCCAGCTTGTCTTGCGCATCTGAAATCATATTCATCAGTTCAATGATTTTCGGATTCACATTCAGTTCATCGTCGTAAAGCATGAACCCCTTGAACCCATAAGTTTTGTAAAGGTGCACCATCTCCGACACCACATTCTCCGACGTACGCATCCTCACCCGCCGCAGCATCGGAGACTCGCGCCCTCCGCAAAACCCGCACGCAAACGGGCACCCCAACTGCGCTATCATGCTGATGGACGGCACGCCTTCCACCGTGTAATGGTAACTTCCCACATCAATTAAATGCCGCGCCGGAAAAGGCAGTTCGTTCAGTTTTGAGTTCGTCAGGAAAAGGGGGGACTTCCCGTCATCCGCATCCACAAGTTTCGGCGGATTATCTTCCAAAGCCAGGAAAATCGCCTGCTCGCCGTCGCCCGCAACCAGCACGTCAAAAATCTCCGCGCACCGCTCAAACGCTTCCACCGCCCGCCCACGCACACCGGCCTTCACTTCTTTCTTGTACGCCGCGTTCACCAGAGTGATGTGAGGACCGCCCAGAATAATCCTGGCATCCGGCCTTGCCTCACGTATCTTCGCCGCTATCCTTGCCACAGCCGGCATCTGCGGCGTAGTGGAAGTCACGGCAAAAACTTTCGAGTCCGACGAACGCGCATGCATGCCGACCACTTCTTCAAAGTTTTGTATTCCGGA
Source organism: uncultured Elusimicrobia bacterium (assembly GCA_964359975.1). GTDB lineage: Bacteria > Elusimicrobiota > Elusimicrobia > 2-02-FULL-39-32 > 2-02-FULL-39-32 > CAYHWZ01. The sequence continues at coordinate 2,267 of CAYHWZ010000039.1, forward strand.
CAAATCCATCATTTCAACGCCATAACCGGCATTTTCCACCACCGCAGCCACGCGCAAAATTCCCAAAGTCATAAAAACTCTCTCGTCCAGGAGAAAGATGGATGGGGGAATGATGAAACAGATTTTATTCATATAAAAGTAACGATATATTTTATCATTTTTTCATAATGTTCACACCGCGCTCCGTGTGAAAAAGACTTCCCGCATCTTGCTGATTTCGCTCATACTGAATAATCTCAAAGCCAGTACCACTCCTGCAAAAACCGGCACCGCCATCAACGGTATCCAAAATATGTCCACCACCACGCCCGCTCCTACCGCCAGCATCATTACCAGGCACAGTTTTACAATTTCCACATTGTTCCGCCAAAATAAGTAGAGGTAAAATCCCGTCTGAATGATCAGCATGGCCACATTTGCCGCGGCCGCGCCCGGCGCTCCCCAACGCGGGATGAATATGAGGTCCATTATAAGTAGAAGTCCGACGGAGACCGCACCCAGCAGCACCTGATGATGAAACTTGTTGATTGCCAGAATGAACGGACTGAACAGCGCCTGGAGTCCCATCAGAAAAATCACCAGTGAATAGATGCGCAGTACATCTATGCTCCGTTCGTACGAAACCCCGTATAGAATGGGAATTATATACCGGCTCAAACTGAGCAAAGCCAAAGCTCCAACCCCGCACACCACGCCCATCAGTTTCGTCCCCAGTTTCAGCACCTGTTCGCGCGTGTGCGACGTGTCCGGATGCGTAAAGTAATAAACGAACGGTATCGAGAGCGGAGCCAACAACAGACTCTGAAATATCTGAGGAATCCTCACACCCGCAAAATAAAACCCGACTTCCCGCGGTTCCTTCAGCAGACCTCTCAAAAGCACCGCGTCCGCCGATGTGCCCACCATGAATATCACCGCCGCAGCCAGCATCAGCAAAGCGAACCGCACCACTTCCGGTTCCGCTTTCAAGTCTGTCAGACGAATATACTCCTTCACCTGACTCCATGCGTAAACCACCAAAACCGCCAGCACCGCTACAAATGAAACAAACACTGCATCGTACCGATACCCGAAATAGGCCAATGCCAGCAACCCCGTTACCCTCGCGGCAAAATCATTGCCGCCCTCCAACACCGACCACTTCACAAACCAGCCCAATCCCCGGAATATCCCCTGCAAAACATTGAACAGCGCCACTAGTGTCACAAACAGTACAAAGAGGTACCGCACCGACCGTATCTCTTCAGGAATAATGGAGGGGAACAAAACTGCGCAGGCCAAAAACAGTCCCATCAGCGCCAGACACGAAAGCAGACTGACTTCCACTGCATGGGACGCGAACCGCGATTTCAGCGCGGCCGTCATCTGTTCCGGAATATATTTCGCCAGCAGTCCCGACCCGCCCCATGACAAGAAAAGACCGGATGTCACACCCAACTGCAGTATCAGTGAAAACTTCCCGTACTCCACCGGCCCCATCAGTCTCACCACAAAAATCGTAAGCAGGGCAGTCAGCACCGAAAACACGCCCCGCACACCGGAATGCAGGAACGTCGTCTCAAACATCTTGCGGTATATTGGAATATTTGACATAATTTTATCTGCGTTTAGAATGTTCTAAACAAAGTATAACATAAGACCCCCAACATTTCAACCCCCCTCATGGCAAATTTCCCCTTACCAAGGGGGGAAAGAAAAGTGGTTGCCGTCGTAAAGCATTATATATCCACCCGTCTGCACCTGCCTTTATACTTAAACTCCTGCTGCCCCCTTGACAACACCACCCATTCATGTTATATTATTGTTTAGCAAATACTAAACGCTATGAAAACACAAACTGCCGTTGACCCGATCGAAGAACTGGTGGTCCGTTCCGCCGGAGAAATGGCCGAGAGTCTCAGCATCAACCGGCTCGTGGGCCAAATATATGCCCTGCTTTATGTCAGCCCGGAACCTGTCTCCATGGACTCTCTCGTGGAAAAACTCCGCATATCCAAAGGTTCCGTCAGTGTCAATATCCGCATATTAGAGGAATGGAACGCGGTAAAAAAAGTCATCCAGCCCGGCTCGCGCAAAGATTTTTACACTGCTGAACCTGACTTTATGCAGATAGTCACGAACCGTCTCCAGCAGGGTCTTTCCCGGCGTCTGCAGTACGCAGCGGAAAAACTGCGTGAAGCCGAATCGCTGATTGAATCCACGGCCAACGGCAAGGATAAGAAGCGCAAAGAATTCTACCGCGAGCGGCTCAAAAAGCTGACCGAAATGCGCGACCTTCTGCAGACTGTCCTGCATTTTCTGCCGGAAATCCGCAGTCTGGCGCAGAACAAATTCCTCACTGCTTTCCTTAAGAAGTAACACTATTATGAAAATCATCACTGTCCAAGTTCTCTTAAACTTCACCCATACCTTCATCCGCCCCCCTGCTTGTCCGCCGAGGAGGCGGAGAGGGGGAGGAATGAGGAGGGGGGGAAAAGGTGAAACAGCAATTGTGCCATATTGCTGCACCATCGTTTCAAAATCGGAATCAACATTATGAAAGTAATGCTCATTTTTCCGCCCTTGCACCTGAACCGCCGATACTCGCACAACGTCGGTGACGCGGGGGGCAACCTGCCTCCGCTGGGTCTGCTACATATCGCGTCTGTACTGGAAAATGCCGGACACTCTGTCCAGATTATTGATGCCCCCGTAGAAGACCTCGGCCTGGAAGAAGTGCTGGAACGCATCTCCGCGTTCAGTCCGGAATTCGTCGGGATCTCCGCCATCACATCGCTTGCGGACAAGACCAAAGCGCTCTGCGACGGCGTACGTAAGCAGTTCCCCAAAATAAAATTGTTCCTCGGCGGACCGCACCCGACCATCCTGCCCCAGGAAGCTCTCGAGCATTCCGGCGCAGACATGGTCATCACCGACGAAGCGGAAAACGTGATTGTGGACGTCATCCAAAATTTCGACAAACATGCGCAGACCAAAATCGTGCACGCAGGAAAAGTCAAAGACCTCGATGCTTTGCCTTACGCCGCGCGCCATCTGATTGACCTGACAAAATACACCGCTCTGCCCAACAATTATAAACGCACGCCGCATTCCATCCACGTCGTCACGTCGCGCGGATGCCCGTATCCCTGCACGTTCTGTTTCGACGCCAACAGCGGGTTCAGGCAGCGGAGCGTGGAGAATGTGATTGCGGAACTGAAAATGCTCAAGGAAAAATACAACGCGCGCGAAATCTCGTTCTGGGACGACACTTTCACCGTCAACCGCAACTGGGTGATGGAATTCTGCAAAACCATGGTCCGCGAAAATATGGACCTTGCCTGGGGCTGCTATTCCCGTCTGAATCTTGTGGACAAGGAACTGCTCGCACACATGAAACAGGCCGGATGCTGGACCATGTTTTTCGGCATCGAGTCCGGCAACCAGGAACTTCTCGACAATATCAAAAAGAAAATGACCGTTGAGCAGATGAAGGAAAAGGTGCGTCTGGTGCAGTCTTTCGGCATTGAAATCCGCGGCTCGTTCATGGTCGGCATGCCCGGCGAAACTCCGGAAATGGGCCGAAAAACCATCCAGTACGCAATTGATTTGGAACCCAGCTACGCGCAGTTCACCGTCACTACCCCGTTCCCCGGCACGGAACTTTACAAAACCGTGGAACAGTGGGGCACGCTGCGTAAAACATGGAGCGAGTACAACGAGTGGACGCCCGTGTTCGTGCCCAAAGGGTATAAGAACGCCGAAGAAGTGCGCGCCATGCAGGCCGAAGCGTTCCGCAGATTCTATTTCCGTCCGAAATTCGTGCTGAAAAAGCTCATGTCCATTCGCTCGTGGTCCGACCTGAACCGGTACATCAAAGGGTTCAGGTTTGTCCTCGGCATGACCAAATGACCACGCTGGTCCTGGCCGGGACCGCGGCAGCTATTTTTGCGGTTGCCGGGACTCTGAGATTCTGGCGTCTGTCCGGACGCGGCGTGCTGCTTTGGGACGACGGGCTGAGAATGCGCGAAGCGATTTTCTGTTCCGACCTGTTCACATTCCTCTCGCGCCACCTTAAAGATGTCCTGGCCAGAAAAATTGATTTTGAAAAAGAAGCGCGCAAGTTCCGCGGACGGTTTATATTCGAAAACCCGCTCAATATCATCATCTACGCCCTCACGCACAAAGTGACGGGAAATATCGACAATTCCGCGCTCACTGCCAATGCCGTGTTTTCGCTTTTGGGCATTGCCGGCACGTCGCTCCTCGCGTGGCAGATGTTCGGACCGGTCACCGCGCTCTTTGCCGCATTCATTCTCACAGTTTCCGGATACTTCTTCATGTACTCGCGTTCCGTGCACGCGGAGGTCACTTCCGGCGCGTTCCTCATCTGGGGCACACTCTTCTACTGGATGAGCGCCGCTGTGCCCGCAGTGTCGGAAATGTCCTTTGTCTGGATTTTTCTGGCCGGTATCTGCGCCGGATGCGCCATGTGTGCAAACGCGCGCCAGTTCCACGTGCCACCGCTGTTCGTGCTTTTTGAAATTCTGAATCAACTGTTTATTAGCCGCGGATTTTTCTTTCCGAGGATACTGATTCTTTGCACAGGTGTGATGGTGCCGGTACTTGTCATTCAGACATTTTTTTCACTGCTCAAAGAAATGGGGTACCCGTACTGGACATTTTTCAAACAGCTTTATGAACGTACCGGACATCTCTGCAAACCCGACTGGCGTCTTCCCTCGGCCATTGTCTATATCAAAACCATTGTTCAATGCGAAGGAGTGTTTGTACCTCTGTTGGCAGTAGCCGGTACAGTGCTTTTGACACGTGAAAGCTGCCTCAGCGCTACGATTCTCCTTGCAGAGGCATGGCTGCCGCTCATCATGTGGTCGTGGCGCCCGCGCGAAGAAATGCAGGTGCGCGAAGGTACCACCGGCGCCTACCAGTTCTCTGTGCCGAGATTGATTTCCAGTTTTATCTACGCGTTCGCCATTCTTGCCGCACTCGCCCTGTCGCGCCTGCCGCTGAACTATTCCATCCCGCTTTCCGTTGTCATTGCTCTGTATTCCGTCAGACCCATTGCCAAAATCATGCGCCAGCGCGCCGGATACAAGAAAGCTCTCGACTGGATAGCTGAAAAGAATGTGCAAAAACACTTTACAAACGTCTGGGAAATTTCTACCTTCTTTGTTGGGACTGAGAACGCATACAATGTCTATGACCTTAAACCCGGCGAAGCAGAACAGTATCACCGCAACGAACATGCGCGGTACTGGCTCTTTGCTCCGTCCATTCACCAAAACACCTGCCGCAATATACCCTTGCCGTTTTTCGACGATGTCCGGGCCAAAATCAAGCCCGCTTTCACCGTCGAACTGGGGATAGGAGATTTCATGCCTGTACTGATAGACGAGCACAATAATCTGACTCCCGAACTTTTCAAACCCAACTTGATCGAAGTCTATGACTTGGACGAATTCTATGCCGCAAGATAACCCCAAAGTCACCATTATCATACCTGCGTACAACGAAGAAGAACGTATCCGTCCTTCAATGGAAAAAATCATCGAGTACGTCCGCGCGCGCGGCGGAAATATGGAAATCCTCGTAGTAAATGACGGCAGTCTGGATAAAACCGCTGAAGTGGTGGAAACGTTCATGAAAGACGCCCCGTTTCTCCGCCTGCTCAACAATCCGCAGAACATGGGCAAAGGACGCACTGTGCAGAACGGCGTGATGGACGCGCGGGGGGAATACATTTATTTTACCGACGCAGACCTTTCCACGCCCATAGAGGAAGTGGACCGCTTTCTGCAGGAAATCGAAAAATATGACGCGGTCATTGGTTCGCGGTCCATGCAGGGCGCGAATATCGTGATTCACGAACCGTTTTACCGCGAGATACTGGGCAAAGTTTTCTGCGCGTTTGTGCGTTTGTTTTTTGTGCCGGGATTTGTGGACACACAGTGCGGCGCCAAAATGTTCCGTAGGGAACCAGCGCGCAAAATATTTCCGCTGGTCAAAATATCGCGTTTCGCCTTCGACGTGGAGGTTCTCTACCTTGCGCTCAAGTTCGGGTACCGCGTGAAAGAAATGCCGGTCACCTGGTACTATTCCGCCAACACGCGCGTACGCACTTTTATCGACGGTCCGCAGATGCTCATGGACCTCTTTTACATGAAATGGGCGCACCGCAACATAAAATCATGAACCTTTCCCTCGTGCTCCCCATGTACAATGAGGAGAAAAACGTGAACCGCGTGGTTGAAGAGTTCGTTGCAGCGTTCAAAACCAGGAACATCAGCTACGAACTGATAGCTGTGGACAACGGGTCGTGGGACCGGACCGGCGGATTGATTGATTCGCTGGCAAAAAAGTATCCGGGAAAAGTGAAAAAAGTGCGCGTGGAACTGAACCAGGGGTACGGTTACGGCATCCTGCAGGGACTGAGAACAGCAACAGGCGACCACATCGGATACACTCCCGGCGACGGACAAGTCCCGGCGGAAGACATCATCATGGTCTATGAAAAGGGCCGCGAGCTCGACCTTGAGTTCATGCAGGGCAAACGCATCCGCAAAGATTCCGTCATGCGCCGGGCCAACACGATTGTGTTTAATTCACTCTTTCACTTCTTTTTCAGATGTGACGTCTACGATATCGGCTCGAATCCGAAGATAATGAAACGGAAATGGTACACACGGCTGAACCTGATTTCGAAAGATTGGTTTATCGACGGTGAGATAGCGCTGAAGACGCGTTATTTTAAAGGAAAGATGAAAGAGTTCCCGGTCCAGTTCCACAAAAGAGAGGAAGGCAAATCCAAAATAAACCTCTTATCGGTTCTGGAAATGCTGAAAAACATCCTCCGCTGGAAACTTAAAGCCCTGACCGGCCAGATAAAGTAAATATGCACTCCGCCCCTTTTGAAGGGGAGAGAAGGTGGGATGCGTCAGTCACTTCTTCCGCGAATACTCCCCGCGAATTGCCCGGCAAACTTTAGCCACCAAATCCAAACTAGGCGCACCTTTACGATCCAGCAGATTGTAAGCAGTCCGGCGCGGAATATGATACCGCCGTTCCAGCTGAACCTTGTTCATATGCCGCAGACTCGCCGCCAGCACTTCCCGCGCCGAAACAGAGTCACCCTCCTCCAGACATACCATGAATGTCTTGAAAACCAACCTTGGATTGCTTAGCGTAACAGATGTGTCATGATCCAATAGTCTGCTCTTCCGTTCCGCGCGGTGACTAGTTTTCAAGTTCATGTTCATACCTCGCCTTTAGTTTCCTTGCCTTTACAATATCTGCCCTCTGAGTCCCTTTGAATCCGCCCCAGAGTACTATGGTGTCAACAGCCCCAATCCGCCTCCGAGAGTAATAGATCCGCATGCCGTTCACCCATTTCAGCTCAAACAGCCCCTCGCCCAAACTTCTGGAATCGCCGAAATGTCCAGCAATTAAATTGTCAAGACGTGCGTCGACTCTGGTTTGTTCAGTGGGTCTCAGTATCTTGTACCAGGAGTCGAATTCTTCTGTCTTTTTCAGTCTCAGTCTGATGTCAATCATGAAGCATTACCAGTATATAATTGTGCCACAAATGGCACACCTTGTCAAGGCGACACTCTTCGAGTCTATTGAATAACTATTTGGACGGTCTGTCATTCCGGCGAAAGCCGGAATCTATTGTTCTAAATTCGCACGAACCATTCTGGATCCGCCACGGCGGATGACGGGCACATTTTCAACAAACTCGGCAAGTCCATACTTGACAACAAAATCCTGAAAGCTGATTCCTTTACCTGCTTTCATTTCAGCCAGACCCTTCCTAACCTTCTTGCCAACCATATCACACATTCGAAAACACTTTCGCCTTTATGATGGTGTAGCATTTGAGCAGTTCGCGGATGCCGTCGGGGAGGGACCATTCTGGTTTGTAGCCGGTGGCGAGAATGCGTTTGTTTGATACGATGTAGTCGCGTTTGTCCGGGTCTTCGCCTACGGATGCTTCCAGATAGACGAATTTCGGCAGGATTTTTTTAATCTCTTCGCACAACTCGATCTTCGACAGGTTCGCGTCTTCAAGGCCCACGTTGTACGGTTTGCCTTTCATGTGCTCGAAATGTTCTATTCCGTGCAGGAAAACTTTGGCCACGTCGCGGATGTGGATGTAGTTCCGCTTAAAATGTCCCTCGAAAATAACCACTGCGCGGTCCGTGAATGCGCGATAGACAAAATCGTTCACCAGCAAATCCATCCTCATGCGCGGGGACGAACCGAACACTGTAGCCAGACGGTATGTGATGTAGTTGCCCCGAGCCAACACCGCGTTCTCAGCTTTACATTTGGTAATACCGTAGAGCGAAATGGGTTTAAGCGGTGTGTCCTCCGTGCAGAATTTACCCTTTTCGCCAATCCCGTACCCGCTGTTCGTCGTCGGATAAAGCACGCGCTGTGACTTGGACGCCAGTTTGCAGATGAGGTCCACAGCTTTGAAATTGATGCTCTCGGCCCCTATCTTGTCCTGGTCGCAGAGCGGCGCGCCTACAAGCGCGGCCAGCGGGATGACGATATCTTTGTCCTTCATCAATGTTTTCATCAGCGACTCGTCACGGCAGTCGCCGCGCACCACGTCAAAATGTTTGTTCGCGCAACAATCGAGCAGACTGCTCTGCCCGAACCGGAACACGTCCAGCACTGTCACACTGTATCCTTTTTCCAGCAGATACGGCGCCAACACCGACCCGATATACCCTGCTCCGCCTGTGATCAATATTTTTTCTTTCATGTTACGCTCCTATTGCTGATTCTTTTCGTACCAATCGACTGTTCTTTTCAAAGACTCTTCCAACGGAGAAAACTTGAACTTGGGAAACAACTTCTGAAACTTGTCATTATTCAGCACGCGGATCAACTGTCCCTCGGGTTTCGACGAGTCAAACCGGATTTCGCCGCGGAAATCCATCACCTTGGCAATCGTCTCCGCCAGCTCTTTAATCGTCACTCCCGCACTGGCGGACACAATCACGGTCTCCGGTTCGTTATATGTTTCCAATACTTCCAGCAGCACTCTCGCTATGTCCTCGCTGAACACGAACTGACGCACCGCACGCCCGCTGCCCCAAACTTCAAACGGTGTACCGTTCTTCTTTGCCAGAAAACATTTGCTTACAAGCGCGCCCACTACGTGCCCTTCGTTAAAATTCCAGTTATCGTTCGGCCCGAAAATCGTGACCGGGGTGATGCTCGTAAAGTTGCACCCGTACTGTTTCTTCAGCAAATGAATCTGCAGGTCCAGCATGCGCTTGGCGTATCCGTACCCCGCGTGTCCGTGAAACGGCATGCCCGTATAAATATCTTTTTCCGTCGGCGGCTGGGGGGGATTCTCTTCGTAAACGCAGTTGGACAGCGCAGTGACCAGTTTCTTTACATTGAACTTGCGGGCCGTATCCAGCACATTGGTGTTAATCTGCACATTGACCGTGTACATATCCGCGATTTTTTCCGCGTTGGTTTTCACGCCGGCCACTTTCGCAGCCAGATGAATCACGCG